>JASLBO010000102.1 GCA_030146605.1 Sphingomonas sp.
CGACGCGGATCTGCTGGCTGTAGGTGCCCGAGAAATTCTCGACGATCACCGAGACGATCGGGTCCTTGATATATTCGCCGAGCGCGTATTTGAGATCGTCCGCGAGCATCGCCGGGGTCTTGCCCACCGCCGGCATGTCGCTGATCAGCGGGGTGGTGATCCGGCCGTCGGGGCGCACCTGCACCTTGGCCGACAGCTCGGGATTGCGCCATACGAAAATGTTGAGCTGGTCCATCGGGCCGATGACATATTCGTCGCTCGGCGCCTCGCGCGTCGCGATGCTGCCTGCGGGCGGCAGTTCGGGCCGGCTCCCCCCGGAGCACCCCGACAGCAGCGCGGCCATGACGCCAGCCCCTGCCAAAACCCTGCCAAACGACTTGAAAACCATGTTCGAGCTCCCTCCCCAGCGGAGTCGAGCGCGGCCAACGTCTCGGCCGCTTCCCCGCGTGGATCGGGGTCAGCTATGGTCTTCAGAGGTAAAGATAGCGTTAGGCGTGGTTGCTACCCACCAGCAGCTCGCGCGCGGGCGGGTGGCCGAGGAATGCCGAGGGACTCGCGCTGGCGCCATATGCCCCCGAGGCGAAGATCGCGATGACGTCGCCCACATTGGCCATGGGAAGCGACACCCGATCGGCCAGCCGGTCGAGCGGGGTGCAAAGCGGCCCGACGATCGTCACCACTTCCTCGGCCGGGTCCTGCATCCGGTGCGCCACCGCGACCGGATAGTTGCGCCGGACCACCGTCCCGAAATTGCCCGTCGCGGCGAGATGATGATTGAGCCCGCCGTCGAGGATGAGGAAGGTCTCCCCCTGGCTCACCTTCCGGTCAATAACCCGCGCAAGATACACGCCTGCCTCGCCGACCAGCCAGCGCCCCAGCTCGACGGCATAATGCGTGTCGAGCTTGTCGAGCTCGTCCGCCAGCGCCGACCCGATCGCCTCGACATCGAGCGCCACGTCGCCCGGAAAATAGGGAATCCCGAAGCCGCCCCCCAGATTGACCAAAGGCGGCGCGCGGTGCGCCTCCTGGGCGATCCGCGCCGCGAGCGCCACCGTCGCCGCCTGGGTCTCGATCACCGCCTGGGTGTCGAGCGACTGCGATCCGGCGAAGATATGCAGCCCGCGCCACTCGGCGCCGCCGATGATCAGCCGCTTGACCAGCCCCGCGACATGCTGCGCCTCGACTCCGAAGGGCGAGGCGCGCCCGCCCATCTTCATCCCCGATCCGCGCAGCTCGAAATCGGGGTTCACCCGCACCGCAAGCTTGGGCCGCATCCCGAGCATTCCGCCGATCGCCAGCGCGCGCTCCCCTTCGCTCTCAGACTCGACGTTGAGCGTAACGCCCGCGCGGATCGCCAGCTCGATCTCGGCATCGCGCTTGCCCGGCCCGGCAAAGCTGATCGCCCCTGCCGCCATGACGTCGAGCGCCTTGTCCATCTCGCCGGCGGAAGCGACGTCGAGGCCGTCGACCAAAGGCGCGATCGCCTTGAGCAACGCCGGAAAGGGATTGGCCTTGATCGCATAATGCACCCCGACTTGCGCGGGTAGCGCGGCGCGCAACCGCGCGATCCGCGCGGCGACGATCTGGAAGTCATAGACATAAGCCGGCGTCGCCTCGCCCAGCCAGGGCAACGCGTCGAGGTGCCGGAATTCGGGAGGGATCGGGCCGAACGCCTTGGGGTTCACGAAATGCCCTCCCCGTTCGGCCTGAGCTTGTCGAAAGCCCGTCCTTCTTCGTCATCCCGGCGAAGGCCGGGATCTCGTGCCGCCGGCGTGTCGCTCGGTTGCCTGAGCTCCCGGCTTTCGCCGGGATGATGGTCCAAAAGCGCCGCCTTCAACGCCGTCCGATCCAGTTTCCCGTTGGCATTGCGCGGCAATTCCTCCCGCCAGTCATACCGGGCCGGCTGCAGGAAGCTCGGCAACTCCCGTCGCAGCCGCCCCCGCAGTTCCTCCTCCCGCGAACCATCCCCCCGCACCACCACCACGATTGCCTGCCCCAGCCGCGCGTCCGCCACGCCGAACGCGGCAGCCTCGGCCACCTCGCCGCCGCTCAGCACTGCGTCTTCGATCTCGGTCGGGCTGATCCGGTTGCCGGCGCTCTTGATCATCTCGTCGTCGCGCCCGACGAAGCGGAGCAGCCCATCCGCATCCTCGACCACCTTGTCCCCCGACCACACCGCCATGCCGCCGCTTGTGGCGAATTCGGGCGCCGGACGGAAGCGCTGCGCGGTGCGCTCGGCATCGTGCCAATAGCCCTGCGCCACCAGCGGCCCGGCATGGACCAGTTCGCCCTGCTGGGCGCGCTCGCCATTCGGCCCTACCACCAAAATCTCCGCAAAGGGAATCGCCCGCCCGATCGAATCGGGATGCGCATCCACCAGCTCAGGGGCCAGGTAAGTCGAACGAAACGCCTCGGTCAGCCCATACATCGGATAGAGATCGGCGTTCGGAAAGCGCTCCCGCAGCCCGCGCACCAGCCGCAGCGTCAGCGCCCCGCCCGAATTGGTCAGCCGCCGCAGCCGCGCCGCAGTC
>JASLBO010000128.1 GCA_030146605.1 Sphingomonas sp.
AGTCGGGCGTGGGCAACGTAGATGCCTTCAAGGTCCAAGTGGAAGGGATTTGGGCATTGACTTGGCTCGTTGGCATTGTCCCCAATATCGACTTCTGGCGAGGATGCGACCCGGGCTTCGTGGCAATGCTTCCCGATCTCAAAACGGCTGAAAGCAGCTCCAATTTCCGCGCTCGCGCCAATGATCGAAACGAGATTGAGATCGGATCCGAAGTCGAGCTTGCTTACTGCCTGCACTGGGCGCTGCGGGAAGCCGAGATTAAGGGTGAGAAGCCGCCTACGGGCATCTCTCCGCTCGTTGTTGTAGAGCGCCGGAGGGCCCTCGAATGGGCAATTGGAAATGCGGCTTGGAATGAAGTGTCGCTAGACACATGAGCCTCTATGGCCGCCGAATTGCAATGGCTTCGGGCGGCAGGCTGGGCGGATTGGCCAGCGGTGAATTCCGGGGACACTATACTAAATTGCCAAGCATCGGACTGCACGATGCGCTCGCCCGGCACGTGCCGAATTGGCGCGCGATGCGGCAGCATGGTCTTGAGGCAGGAGACGTCGGCGAGCATGGCGAGGCGCTGGCCGAGGCCATCGAAGCTCGCCTGCGCACCGGGCGCCCGCTGGCTGCCGCGGAGTGGGTCGAAGACCAGGAAGCCGCGCTCGGCCGCAAGCTCGCCCAAGCCAAACGCGGACCTAAACCCAAGGCTCGAGTTTAGTATCGTGTCCCCGGAATTCCTGTGTCCCCGGAATTCCTTGGTGTCCCCGGAATTCCTTGATGGGTGTACTGTTGGGCGTCAGAACATCAGCGGGAGGGGGAAACGCAAAGTAGCTCGCGAGCTGGAACTCCGACTCGATGCGGATCTGAGCTACATGGACGAAGGGATCGCGCTCATGTCAATCGCCAGAGATGCCAGACGTCGCCGCCGCGAACATCGGTTCAGGGGGCAAAAACGCGAAAAGTCCGAAGTGGCAGGGGCGCTCGGATTCGAACCGAGGGCCTTCGGTTTTGGAGACCGACGCTCTAACCAACTGAGCTACGCCCCTGTGCGGTCCGCGCCTTTAACCCCGCCGCGCAGCTCCCGCAAGAGCCCTCACGCGGCGACGCTGCCGCCGGTCGCGTGCATTGCCAGCGCGCGCGCTTCGTGCACCGGGAGCGGGCGCCCGAAATAATAGCCCTGAACCTTCGAACAACCCAGCTGCTGCACCATCAGATGCTCTTCCTCGGTCTCGACGCCCTCCGCGGTCGTGGCCATGCCGAGGCTGTCGGCGAGCGCCACCACGGCGCGGATGATCGCGATTGCCTCCTTGGTGCCCTTCGACGCGCCCTGAACAAAGCTGCGGTCGATCTTGATCGAGCTGAAACGCGTATGGGCGAGATAGCCCAGCGACGAATAACCCGTGCCGAAATCGTCGAGGCTCAGGCGGACGCCCAGGTCGAGGATCTTCTCGAGCACTTCGATCGCCACCGTGCCTTCGCGCATGAACACGCTTTCGGTCACTTCGAGCTCGAGCCGCTCCGGCGGCAGGCCCGACTGGGCGAGCGCCTGGGCGACGATGCTGACGAAAGCGGGATTGTGCAGCTGGTCGGGGCTGACGTTCACCGCGATGCGTACGGGAACATCCCAGCTCGCGGCTTCGTCGCATGCGGTGCGGAGCACCCATTCGCCGATCGGCGCGATCAGGCGCGCTTCCTCGGCAAGCGGCACGAACTTGGCGGGCGAGACGTTTCCGAACTTCGGATGCGTCCAGCGCAGCAGCGCCTCGAAGCCGTTGAGCTGGCCGGTCGCGGCGCTCACTACCGGCTGATAGTTCAGATGCATTTCGCCGTTCTCCAGCGCGCCGCGGAGTGCCATTTCGAGGACCCGCCGCTCTTCAGCCGCCATGTGCAACTGCGGCTCATAAGCGTGGAATACGCCGCCGCCGGCATCCTTCGAACGGTAGAGCGCGAGATCGGCGGAGCGGATCAGCATTTCGGCCGTGCGCCCGTCGCGTGGGCCGACAGCGAGGCCGACCGACGCGCCGATATAGAGCGTGTGCTGATCCACCTCGTAGGGGTGAGAGAGCGCGTCGATGATTGTCTGGGCGAGTTGCTCGGTGCGGTGGCTGTCGGTGGCGTCGCGCACGACCACGGCGAATTCGTCGCCGCCCAGCCGGCCGATCATCTCGTTTTCGGTCATCAGCAGCTTCAGGCGCTCGGAAACCCGCCCGAGCAGCCGATCGCCGACCGGATGGCCAAGCGTATCGTTGACGGCCTTGAAGCGATCGAGGTCGATCATCATGAAGGCGCAGCGTGAACTCCATTTGTCGGCGTCGGCCATGGCGCGTGCGAGCGTTTCGTTGATCAGCAGACGGTTCGGCAGCCCGGTCAGCGTGTCGAAGCGCGCCATCTGGTTGATCTTGTCGGCCGACTTGCGCGCCTCGGTGACGTCGGAGCCGACGCCCCGGAAACCGATGAATGCCCCGCGCTCGTCGAAGCGGGGGCTGGCGGACATCTCCCACCAGCGTTCGTCCTGATTGATATAGACCGGAAGCAGCAAGTCGCGGAACGGTTCGCGCGCCTTCAGCCGCTCGGCAAGCTCGCGCAGGCCGGGCGCGAAATTGCCGTGCTCCCAGGTGGGCCCCGCGAGCACTTGCAGGAAGGGCGTGCCGTTGATCGTCTTGGGATCGACGCCGAGGGAGACCGCAAACCGCGGATTGGCGCGCGCGACGCGGCGCTGGGCGTCGATTTCCCACAGCCAGTCGGATCCCGAATCCTCGAATTCGCGCAGCAGCAGGCTGACCGTCTCGTCGCGTTCGGCCAGCGCCATTTCGTTGGCGCGAATAACGACCAGCGCCCGGCCGCGGCCGAACGTGGCGATTCCCAGCAGAACGGTGAACAATGCGGTCGTGGCCGCAAGCACCAGCGGGCTGGAAAAGGCGAGCATGGTGGCGACCGAGGCCCCGACGATCGCCACGAAGGCGATTGTCGCCAGCGGAAGCGCCGCCATGGCAACTGCCGATGCAGTCATCAGCAGCGAGAGCACCACCCAAAGGCCGAGCACTGCCTCGGCATCGGCGGCGTGGCCGAATGCCAGCGGCGGGATCGACCAAACCGCACCGAGCGAGATTCCGTCGAGCACGGTCTCGCGAACATCCTTGAGCGACGCGCTGACTGCGGCGCGATGCCGCCTCGACAGGCGCCGGAAGGCTACGGCGCAACCGACCGCCGCGACCAATGCGCTCCAGCTGGCAAGCTGCCACAGCGGCACCAGCGGCGCGAGGAGCATGGTGATGAGCGAAGCGCCGACGACGTTGGCGGCCAGCATGAACAATGCCAGCTGGCTGCCGGCATGCAGCTGCGCGGCGCGGATCGGGCCCCAATCTATCGTGTCGGCCGGATCGTAGAGTCCAAGCAGCGCACGCGCGTTGATGCGCGGTCGGGCAAATTGGGAAGTCGTCTGGCTGGTCACCCGAAGGGAATAGCCGAGGGAGGTTAGCGAGAAGTTAGGTTCGCTGCGAAAACGGAGGAATCTCGCGGCGCCGGAGCGGGCTCTCGACATAGGACGGACCCGCCCGGCGAGGCAGGTCCGTCCTGAAATTCTCAGGCCGCGAGGTCGTAGGGTTTGATCTCGCCGTTCAGATAGAGGTTGCGTGCCTTGGCCCGGCTCAGCTTTCCCGAGCTGGTACGCGGAAGCGTGCGCGGCGGCACGAGCTCGATCACGCAGTTCATGCCGGTCACCGAACGGACCCGCTCGCGGATCTCGTCGCGCAGCCGGATGCGCTCGTTCTCGTCCGAGGTGCGGCACTGGACGAGCACCGCCGGGGTTTCCTCGCCGCCGGGCGTGGTGATCGCAAAAGCCGCGATGTCGCCCTGCTTGAAGCCGGGGAGCTGCTCCACCGCCCATTCGATGTCCTGCGGCCAGTGATTGCGGCCGTTGACGATGATCATGTCTTTGGCACGGCCGACGATGTAGACGTAACCCTCCGAAATATAGCCCATATCGCCGGTATCGAGCCAGCCGTCGGTCAGGCAGGCGGCGGTCGATTCAGGGTCGCGGAAATAGCCGACCATCACCGACGGACCACGGCACCAGACCTTGCCAATCGCCTTTTCGGGAAGCGGGGTGCCGTCCTCCTCGCGGATCTGGACTTCCATGTCCTTCACCGGCTTGCCGCAATTGACGATCGCGCGGAACCGCTGCGGGCGATCCGCGCGGGCAATGTCGCCGCCGGAAAGCTGGGTTTCCTCGACCAGCTCGACCATGATTCCCTCCCCCGGGGGCATGATCGAAACCGCCAGCGTCGCCTCGGCGAGGCCGTAGCTCGGCAGGAAAGCCGAGGCCTTGAAGCCGGCATCGGCAAAGGCGTCGACGAACGATTGCATCACGTCGGGGCGGATCATGTCGGCGCCGTTGCCCGCAACGCGCCAGCGCGACAGATCGAATCGATCGCTCGCCCGGGTCTGGCTCGACATACGGCGCGCGCAGATATCGTAGCCGAAGGTCGGCGAGTAAGAGAGGGTGGTGCCCTGGTTGCGGCTGATCATATCGAGCCATGCCAGCGGTCGCCGCGCGAAATCCTCGGTCTTGAGATAATCGGTCGAAACCTGATTGGCGACCGGCGACAGGAAGCAGCCGACGAGCCCCATGTCGTGATACCAGGGTAGCCACGAGATGCAGCGGTCGCCGTCCTGGAGCTGCATGCCGTGGCTGTGCGCTGACAAATTGTTGAGCAGCGCGTGATGCGTGATCGCCACGCCGTGCGGGAAGCGGGTCGAGCCGCTCGAATATTGGAGATAGGCGATGTCCGAGCCTTTTGCGTCGGGCAGCCCCGTCTCCGGAGCGCCGCGCGCCCCGAACTCTGCCCAGTCGACCGCCTGGACATTGGTGATCCGCGCGGCTTCGGCGCACATCGCTCCGATCTCGGGCGGATAGATCAGCATCGACGGATCGCAGCTTTCCAGCTGGACCCGAAGCTGGTCGATATAGGATTGCGCGCCGCCGAAGCTGGTCGGCAGCGGCAGCGGCACCGGCCAGGCGCCGGCATAGACCACCCCGAAGAAGAGCGAGGCGAACTCCACCCCCGTCTCGGCGATCAATGCGATACGGTCCTCGGGCTCGACGCCGGCCGCGATCAGCCGCCGGGCCTGCGCCAGCGCATCGTTTCGCAGCTCGGCGAACGAGTAAGGCTGGGTCAGATTGCCCCGGGCATCATGGAAGTTGAGCCCGCGAACGCCCCTGGCCGCGTAATCGAGCGCTTCGCCGAGGGTGGCGAAGTCCGCAAGGCGGCGGGGGAGATTGTCGTCGGTCGGGGTAGGGACGATTTTCGCCTCCATGATACCCTGATGCGATCCCGTTTCGTCCAATACCATTCTTATCTCGTGCCCCTGTGAGCTGACAGGCCGTTCTGCCCCGCACCGCATACCAAATGCTAACGGCTCTGCTACGCACTGGCGTTCAAAATCGGTTGCTACTGTGGCACAATCATGGCGCATGACTCCCTCAAGGCGCCCGCTTACCCCTTTGACCGCCGCCGATCTGGACCGGTTCGCGCTGCGCTATGTCGAGCGATACGCCACCACGCGGGGCCGTCTGGCGGATTATCTGAAGCGAAAACTACGTGAGCGCGGATGGAACGGAGAGGCGCCGCCCGATCTCGCCGCGCTCGCCCAGCGCATGGCCGATCTGGGGTACGTCAACGACCTGCTGTTCGCCGAATCCAAAGCCGGTGCGATGGGCCGGCGCGGGCTCGGCGCGCGACGGGTGGGGCAGGCGCTGCGGCACGCGGGGATCGAAGAGTGCGATCTCGACGCAGTGGCGCCGGCGATGGAAGCGAGCGCGATTTCTAGTGCGCTTGCCTTTGCGAGGCGCAAGCGCATCGGCCCGTTCGCCCGTGAAGCTGCCGAAAGGCCCGAACGGGAGAAGCAATTGGCAGCGATGCTGCGCGCCGGGCATGCCTTTGATCTCTCACGCAAGATCATCCGCATGTTACCGGGGGAGGATACCGAAACGCTACTGGATGCGTGATCGTCCCTGACCGGGACCGGTTCTGATTAAACCCTGAAGACCGGGTCCAACAAAGCAATTCCACATTTAGAAAATGCTGTGTTAAATACGGTCGCTTGGGGGACCAGGATAATGCGTGCTGAACAACAGCTTGCGCCCAGCGACGAAATGGTCGCACCGCCGGAGGATGGGGATCTGAAGGCAGAAGCGGCGTCGGAAGGCCAGGTTTATTGCGGTGTCGTCAAGTGGTTCGACGTGACTCGAGGGTTCGGGTTTCTCGTAGCGGACGACAGCGAGGCCGGGGACATATTGATCCATTTCACCGTGCTGCAGGAGCACGGCAGGCGGAGCCTTCCCGAAGGCGCCCGGGTCGAGTGCATTGCGGTCAATCGGCAGCGCGGGCTGCAGGCCAGACAGATTCGCTCGATCGACCTGACCGAGGCGGTCGAGCCGCCCAAGCGCCAGAGCGACCGCGTCGACAGAGTGCGATTGATCGACGATGCGGGACCGTTCGAACCGGTGACGGTAAAATGGTTCAATCGGCTCAAGGGCTATGGATTTCTGGTGCGCGACGCGGACTCGGCGGATATATTCGTCCATATGGAGACGTTGCGCCGTGCCGAGATCGAGGAAGTCGAGCCGGGCCAGCCGCTCACCGCGCGCATCATCGAGGGCGACAAGGGACCGCTGGCAGTAGCGGTCGAAAGGACCGACTGAGACGATGATTTTCCGGCGTGAGGTTCGCGCGGCGTTTGCCGCCGCAGTATTGCTCGTGTCGGCGACGTGCCAGGCCGATGCGGATGCCCGCGGCCGAAGCGGGCAGAACGCTGCGGCGAAGCTCGTGGTGACCGTCCAGACCAGAAGCGGCCCGAAGCAGTTCAACGTCGAGGTCGCCCGAACGACTGCCGAGCAGGAGCGGGGGCTGATGTTCCGCACCAATATCCCGGCGGACGGCGGCATGATCTTCACGCCTTATCCGGCCGCGGGTGGCGGTCCGCGCAAGGCGAGTTTCTGGATGAAGAACACGCCCACCGCACTCGACATCATCTTCATCCGCCCGAACGGCACGATCGAATCGATCGCCGCGAACGCGATTCCCTATTCCGAAACGCCCGCCAGGTCGGGCACGCCGGTGAGCGCGGTGCTCGAGATCAACGGCGGCAAGGCGGCTGAACTCGGGATCGCGCCCGGCGACAAGGTGCGCTGGACGGAACCGGGCCAGTGATCCGCGCGGGGTGAAATGGCGGATTTGATTGCCTCGATCCGCACCCGGGGCTAATCGGCGCGCATGAGCCTGAATCGCAATCCCTTCACCTGGTGGAACGGCGCAACCTTCGGCACATGGTTCGGCCTGCGCGGCAAGACCAGGATCGGCGAGGATTCGCTCGGCAACGTCTATTGGGCAGGCGGCAAGGATCCCAACGGCATCACGCGCCGCTGGGTGATCTACAACGGCCCGAACGACGCCAGCCGGGTTCCGCCCGAATGGTTCAGCTGGCTGCACCATCAGATCGATGCTGCGCCCGATCAGGCGCTGCCGGCGCCGCGAAGCTGGGAGAAGGCTGCCGAGCCCAATCATACCGGCACCCGCCAGGCCTATCGCCCGTCGGGGGCGCTCGAGGCCGGCGGGCAGCGGCCCCGCGCTACCGGCGACTATGAGGCCTGGACTCCCGACGCATGAGGCGCAGCGCCGCAACCGTGGCAGCGATGCTGTTGCTCGGGCTCGGCGCGTGCAAAAGCGGCGGCGAGGAGGCCGGCAACAACAGCGCCGACGATCTGGTGATCACCACAGGCCCCGGCAATGCCGCGGGCGGCACGGAAGTGGTGGCGGTGGGCCCGGATACCAGCGTGCTAAACGCGGCGGCCACGCCGATGAACGAGCGCGAGGCGGTGCTCGGCCTGCTCAACAAGCGCAACGGCGTCGCCCGCGAGTTCAAGCTCAAGCCCGGCCAGGCGGCGCGGATCGGCGATGTCATCGTCCGGCTGCGCGCCTGCGACAAGACTGCGCCGTGGGAAGCCGATCAGCTGACCGGTGCGTTCGTGCAGATCGATGTCGAGCAACTCGACAAAAGCTGGCGGCGCGTCTTTTCGGGCTGGCTCTACAAGGAGCGACCGGCGCTCAACGTCGTCCAGCACCCGCTTTACGATGTCTGGCCCAAAAGCTGCGCGATGACCTTCCGTGACAGCGGGCCCGATACCGTCCCGGCGCCGACTGCCGGCGGCGGCTCAGGCGAGCGGTCGAGCGCGAAGAAGTCGCCGTCCACCGAAGGCACACCGAGCGAGAGCCCGGCGGTCGAATCGCCGAGCGCCGCGCCCAGCAACGCCACGTAATCGTCGCGGGGCAACTCGACCACACCGAGCGTCGCGAGATGCTCGGTCTGGAATTGGCAATCGAGCAGCGTGAAACCGCCGGCCATCAGCCGCGCTACCAGATGGGCGAAGGCGACTTTCGACGCATCGCGCACGCGGGTGACCATCGATTCGCCGAAAAAGGCGCGGCCCAGCGCGAGGCCGTAGAGCCCGCCGGCCAGCCGATCGCCGTCCCAGCATTCGATCGAATGCGCGAAACCGCGGCGGTGGAGTTCGATGAAAACGCGTTCGATAGGCCCGTTGATCCAGGTGTCGGGCCGGTCGGCAGCCGATTCGGCGCAAAGGCGGATGATCTGTTCGAATGCGGTGTCCGCAGTGACCGAGAAGCGATCCGAAAGGACGGTCTTGCGAAGCGAGCGCGACAGGTGGAACGCATCGAGTGGCAGGATGCCGCGCAGTTTGGGTTCGACCCAGTAGACGCTGGATGCCAGCCGATGATCGGCCATCGGGAACACGCCCATCGCATAAGCGCGCAGCACGAGATCGGGATCGAGATCCAGTTGGGGCGGGAGCGGGTGGCTCATGGCCGGATCAACGCGCGGAGGCCAGCCGGCGTTCGACCGCCTGCCACAATGTCGCGAACGCCTGCGCGCCGGGGCTGCGCGGCGCGAAGGCACCGACGGGCTGGCGGCGTTCGGTCATCGATTCGACAATGCTCGCCGCCGGGATCACCGGCCAGTCCGGACGGGCGGTGAGTGCTTCCGCGTGCAGCTTGCGACGCCGGTCGACCATCGAGAAGACCGGCATCAGCGGCACCTTGGCGCTCCGCCGGGCGAGATGGGTCTGAACTTCGGCAAAGGCGCGCATCGCCAGCGCCGAAGGTATGACCGGAACCACGATCAGATCGGCGGCGCGCGTCACTTGCTCGCTCGTCTCGGTGAGGCCGGGTGGGCAATCCAGCAGTACGCGGTCGTAAGCGGCAGCGAGTTCGCCGAGCAATTTGGCGAGGCGCTTCTTCTTGTCGAGCTCGTGAAAGGTCCGGTCGAGCGTGCGCAGCGAGGTATCGGCGGCGATCAGGTCGAGCCGGGCGAAATCGGTCGGCCGGGCGAGCGTGGCCGGGCTGACGTTCCGGGTGAAGATCGCCTGTGCCTCGTTGCCGCGGTGCTCGTTGCCGCCGAGGAGGAAGGTTGCGGCCGCCTGCGGGTCCAGATCCCACAACAAGGTGCGGCGCGACGACAGCGATGCCGCGGCCCACGCCAGATTGACCGCGAGCGTCGTTTTGCCGACGCCGCCTTTCAGGCTGTAGATCGCGATCGTCGCCAAGCGAGTCCCTCCCGTCCTGTTACGCAGGCTGGCATGAAAAAGGGCCGGCGGGGAAGCCCCGCCGGCCCTTGGAAACTGGAGATGCGCCGCGCCTCAGGCGTGGCAGTTGCGGGACGCCTTGCCGGGGACGGTGACGTCGACATTCTTCGGCGTGCCGGTGAGCTTGTAGCCGCCTTCCGCCTCGAAGGGCTGGCCGGCTTCGGGCGCCTTGAGCATCGTCGCCGGGCCGTTCTTCTCGGTCTTGAGCTGGACCTGCTTGTCGCCTTGGAAGAAGTCGACATAGACGAGGCTGTTGTCACCGCAGCGCAGCGTGACGCTCTCCGAAATCGCGGGCGGAAGCTCGACCGGCGCGGCGTTGGCGAGCTGCGACGCCATCGGATCAGGCGCGGTGCTGGTCACTTCCTCAGGCTTGTTCTCACATGCGGCGAGCGACAGGAGCGCTACGGCGGCGGCGGCGATAAGGTGGGGGTTCTTCATAGCGGGCATTGCTTTCG
>JASLBO010000155.1 GCA_030146605.1 Sphingomonas sp.
TGCCTTTGCCACGCATCTGCTGGAGGGAGGGGCCGACCTTCGCGCGCTTCAGGCGATGCTCGGCCACGCCGATATCGCCACGACCGAGATCTACACGCATGTCGACAGCAAACGCCTGGTAGAACTGGCCAATCAGCGGCATCCACTGGGCGAGGCGCTGGGGCGAAAGTGAACTGGTCTCCCCGTTGGCGGGGAGAGGATCGGATATCGGCGCGCGTTGACGTGACCGAGCCGTGGGGCTAGCCGCGCAACGATGGCAACCTTCCTCGACTTCGAGAAACCGATCGCAGAGCTGCAGAGCCGGATCGACGAACTTCGCCGTACCGCCGAGGGTGGCGCGGTCGACATTCAGGCAGAGATCGGGCCGCTCCACGCGAAGGCCGAGCGGCTGCTCCAGGATACCTACGCCAGGCTGACGCCGTGGCAGAAGGCGCAAGTTGCGCGGCACCCCGAGCGCCCGCATTTCAAACATTATGTCGCGGGTCTGATCGAGGATTTCACCCCTTTGGGGGGCGATCGCGCCTTCGCCGACGACAATGCGATCATCGGCGGGCTGGGGCGCTTCCGCGGCCGCCGGGTGATGGTGATCGGGCATGAGAAGGGCGACGATACAGCGAGCCGGCTCAGGCACAATTTCGGCATGGGCAAGCCGGAAGGCTATCGCAAGGCGATCCGCCTGATGCGACTTGCGGACAAGTTCCGTCTGCCGGTGATCACGCTCGTGGACACTTCGGGCGCGTTTCCGGGCGTGCAGGCCGAGGAGCGCGGCCAGGCCGAGGCGATCGCGCGCTCGACGGAGGCGTGCCTCAATCTCGGCGTGCCCTTGATCGCGACGATTCTCGGTGAGGGCGGCTCGGGCGGCGCGGTGGCGCTGGCGGCGGGCAACCAGGTGCTGATGATGGAGCACGCGATCTATTCAGTGATCTCGCCGGAGGGTTGCGCGTCGATCCTGTGGCGGACCGCCGACAAGGCAGCCGACGCCGCTGAGGCAATGAAAGTCACCGCGCAGCATCTGAAGGAGCTCAAGGTGATCGATGGCATCATCGCCGAGCCGCTTGGGGGCGCGCATCGCGATCCCGGTGCGGCGGTGGTGGCGCTTGGCGATGCGGTAGAGGCGGCGCTGGATGGTCTCGATGGCCTTTCGCCCGACGGGCTGCGTCTGGCGCGCCGCGCCAAATTCCTTGCCATGGGACGTCTCTGAAAGCTCGAACTGCAGATAGCAGCAATGAAAAAGGGCGGCGGAACCAAGGTTCCACCGCCCTCCTTCTTGCTTCGAACCAAGGCTTAATCGTTCTTCATGTTGTCCGACACGTTCGTGAAGGTCGTCTTGAGCTGGTTGCCCAAGCCCTGCATGGCAGCAATCGCGGCGACGGCGATGAGAGCGGCGATCAGGCCGTACTCGATCGCGGTGGCGCCCTTGGAATTCTTAAGGAAGTTGCGAATCTTCTGCATAACCGGTCTCCAACGTTCTAGAAATACTTCATTCACCCGGCCGGCCCGGAGAACCGGTACGGCATCGATAATCCTAAGGAAGAGAAGTGAATAAACGGCTAAATCCGTCTATTACTTAGCAGTTAATCATGTTTCGCTTGCGGTCTGAATCTTGTCGCTGACGTTGTTCCACATGTCAGCAGTCACCGATCCGACTGCTACCAATGCTCCCATCATTGCGAGCACGATCAGAGCGCAGATCAGGCCGTATTCGATTGCCGTGGCCGCTCTCGAATCGCGGATAAGGCAGTGGATCATCTTCACAAGGGCTCGCATGACGCCCGCTTCTCCCCACAGGATTTGGCCGGGATAAATGAGGAGAGTTAACGAAGTGTCGAACACCGTCTCCGGGCTATTGCTGGTCGTTGCGGTTGCGCTGGTCGATGCAAACGGCCGTGTGCTGCTCCAGCGACGCCCGCCCGGCAAACCGATGGCAGGATTGTGGGAGTTTCCCGGCGGTAAGGTCGAGCCAGCCGAAGTTCCCGAGGCGGCGCTGGTGCGCGAGCTGGAGGAGGAACTGGGGATTCGGGTGGCCGCGGACGCGCTGACACCGATCGCCTTTGCCAGCGAGGGGCTGGGCGGGCGGCATTTGCTGCTGTTACTCTATGTGGCGCGCGAATGGACCGGAACGCCTGAGGCGCGGCATGCCACTGCGCTGCAATGGGCGCGCCCAACCGAGATGCGGGCGCTGGCGATGCCGCCGGCAGACGTGCCGCTGGTCGATGCGATCGAGCGGCTGCTGGATGGATATGCCGGCTAGCGGGAAGGCTGGTGCCACGGAAAGCTGAAGGACTTTCGCGTGAATCCTCCCTAGTCGGGCTGCCTCGGCTTGAGCGCTTCGGCGAGCGACGCGGTCGCGCTACCTGGGCGTGCAGCTTTGGGCTGAGACGGGTCCGGGGCCCAGCCGGTGAGATAGACGATCTCGAAGCGCTCGGGGGTGCGGCCGTCGGGCTCGGCGCGGTCAGCGAAGGCGGCGGAGGCCCCGACGAGTGTTTCGCGGGTTAGCGGCCCAGGATTAGGCAGCAGGTTGGTCACGGCCATGCCGCGCAGGTCGCGCAGCAGATTGGGTAGCCCGGCATAGCGCACCACAAGGGTCTCGACGTCGGCGACCGGCAGCGCGAAGCCTGCGCGAGCAAGCAGGTCCCCGCCGGCGCGAACATCGATCTGGTGTTGAAAGCGCGCGCTGGGCCGGTCTGCCTCGGCCTGTCGCATACAGGCGCGCAGCGTGGCCAGCGTGCCTGCGCCCGCGAAGGCGGCTAGAAACAGCCCGTCCGGCCGCAGCACACGGCGCGCCAGCGCGAGCGCGCCGGGCACGTCGTTGACCTGATCGAGCACGCCGACCGAGACGACGAGATCGAACGAGGCGTCGGCAAAGGGCAGGCGATCTTCGTCACCCTGAACCCCGCCGGCGATCTTCGCGAAGCAGAAGCCGGCATCGACGCGCGCGATGCGTGCGCCGGGAATTCGCAGTT
>JASLBO010000161.1 GCA_030146605.1 Sphingomonas sp.
CGCGGGATGACGCTGACCGAGCTTTCGGAACGTGTCGACCTGACTCTCGCCAACCTTTCGATCCTCAAGACCGGCAAGGCCAGGGCAATTCGCTTTTCGACGCTTGAGGCGATCTGCCGCGAGCTCGAATGCCAGCCCGCCGACCTGCTCGGCTATCGCGAATAATCTCCCGCACGCGAACGCGAAAAAGGGGCGCCGCGGCCATGCCGCAGCGCCCCTTCGACATACCGAAAAGCTTTGCTCAGGCGGCGAGACGCTGGCCGCGCAAACCTTCCATGATCGTGCGATTGAGCGAGATCAGTTCGCCGATCGGCTCGCGCCCGGCAACGACGTCGCTGGTAAAGCGCTCGACCCATAGGCCAAGCGAGATGATCTGCGCACGCAGCTCGTTGGGCAGGCCGTTGCCGGTCGCGCCGCAATCGGTGGCGAAGGCCGACCACATTTCACGGTTGCGGTGCAGCGATGGCATCAGCATCGCGCCCTTCAGTCCGGCGGTGTCGGCCTCCATCATCTCGCCGGTAATCTGGCTCATCAGCCGGAATTCGGCCGAGCGGGGAGTTTCCGCCCTGCTGCGGGCGACCTGGTAGGCGGTGAGAGTCATGCGGGCTCCTTTGCTGACGTCTCATTCTAGGAAGATTTTGTCGGGCCGGTCTTCGCTCCTCCTATAAGAATCACGCGTCCGCCGATGCGGCGCGCATTTTCCAGGGAAACTGCATTGCCCGACTTCATTCTTCCGCATGCCCTGTTCGAGCGCGCTCGACTGGCGCGGCTGCATCCAGATGCCTCTATAGCGCCATACCAATGCTCCCAAGGGGTCGTTCGGCGCTCCGGGCATCATCTTCGCGTCGGCACCCCGCGCGCCCGATGTGGCGCAGGCAACGAGGGCGACGGGTCGCTCGAGCGCCATCGCCCCGGCAGCTACCTCGCGGTGATCGACTGCCAGGATCGCCGGCCGGCCTGAACAATTCGGGTCGCGGCACGCCGCGACACACCAATTCCTTCCTATAATTCTCGAAACACCAGAGAAAGAAAAGCGCACAGCCATGCTGAACGGCGTCGGTTTCCTCATTATCCTCGGATGTGTCTTCGGCAGCTTCATATTGGCTGGCGGGAAGATGGACATCATCCTCCACGCGTTGCCGCACGAAATGATGGCGATCGTGGGTGCGGCGACCGGCGCCTTCATCGTCTCCAATTCGATGGCGACCGTGAAGAAAGCCGGCGGCGGCATCATGCGCGCCTTCAAGGGCGGCAAGTGGAAGGCGCAGGACTATAAGGATCTGCTCACCCTGATGTTCAGCGTGCTCTCGACCTTCAAGAAGGGTGGCGCCACCGGGCTCGAGCCGCATCTTGACGCACCCGAGGAAAGCTCGCTTTTCATGCCCTATCCGCGGCTTCTCAAGGATCATCACCTGATCGAGTTCATCTGCGATTATCTGCGGATGATGACGGTCAATTTCGAAGATCCGCATCAGCTCGAAGCGGCGATGGACGCGGACATCGAGAAGCATCACCACGAAGAGGCGGGCCCGCAGCACGCGCTGCAGATCATGGCCGACGGTTTGCCGGCGATCGGCATCGTCGCCGCGGTGCTCGGCGTCATCAAGACGATGGGCTCGATCGATCAGCCGACCGAGATTCTCGGCGCAATGATCGGCGGCGCGCTCGTCGGCACCTTCCTCGGCGTGCTTCTCTCTTACTGCGTGGTCGGGCCGCTCGCCGCGAAGCTGATGGAGACGATCGAGTCGGACGCGAAGCCCTATTTCATCGCGAAGACCGCGATCGTCGCTTACGCCCAGAACCAGCCGGTTCAGGTCGCGATCGAGATCGCCCGCCGCATGACGCCCTCGGCCTATGCGCCGAGCTTCCAGCAACTCGAAACTGCACTCGACGAGGCGAAAAATGGACTCAACCCTGCCACTGCCTGAGGCGGCGGATGACCGCGCGCTGCGCCTGCCGGCGCACGGCACCACCGTCACTGCGGAAGACCTGCGCGTCCGCTTCGTGCTCGCCGCCGACCTCGATGACACCATCGAAGTCGATGCGTCCGAGGTCGAGAGCGTTGGCCAGGCCGTGCTCCAGCTCCTCGTCGCCGCGCGCAATGAGGCGCGGGCCAACGGCCAGGGCTTCCGCATCGCCAATCCCAGCCAAGCCTTTGTCAATCGCGTGACCAGCTGCCGAATGGCGGAAGCGATCGGCCTCGAAACCGGAGATACCCTGTGAGCAAGTTGATCCTTACCGTCGATGACTCGGCGAGCATGCGCATGCTCCTCAAGACGTCGCTGACCGCACAGGGCTATCGCATCGAGAGCGCCAATGACGGTCAGCACGGCCTTGAGCGGATGCACGAGGTCCAGCCCGATTTGTTGATCACCGACATCAACATGCCCAAGATGGACGGCTTCGAGTTGATCGAGGCGGTTCGCGCCGAAGGCCAGTTCCGCGGCACGCCGATCCTGGTGCTCTCCACCGAATTCTCCGACGAGAAGAAGCAGCGCGCGCGTTCTGCGGGTGCGACCGGCTGGATCACCAAGCCCTTCGAAGCCACCAAGCTGGGGGCGGCGATCCGCCGCGTCTGCCCGTGAGCGACGAACTCGACGAAATCCAGGCAATCTTCTTCGAAGAATGCACTGAGGGTCTCGCCGCCGCCGAACAGGGCCTTTCGGCGATGCAGGCCGGCGATATCTCTGCCGAGACGATCGCCGGCGTGTTTCGTGCTGTCCACTCGATCAAGGGTGGCGCCGGTGCGTTCGGCCATGCCGATCTCACCGCGTTCGCGCACAAGTTCGAAAACGTGCTCGACGAGGTCCGTGGCGGCAAGATCGCTCCCACCTCAGGCGTCATCAAGGTGATGCTGAGCTCGTTCGACGTGCTCGCCGACCATGTGGAGACCGCCAAGGGCCTCGCGCCGCGTCCGAACGACGCCGCCGCACTCGCCGCGCTCGAAAAGGTGCTCGCCGACAAGGGCGTCACGGAAGACGGCGGCGCGCCCGCTGCCGCGGCGCCTGCGCCTGCCCCTGCCCCGGTCGCTGCGTCGCCGGCGGACGACGATTTCGGCTTCATGCCGGTCGCTTTCTCGCTGGACGACTTCGATGCTCCCGCCGAGCCAGTGGCTTCGGCCGCCAGCTGGACGATCCGCTTCAAGCCGTCGCGCGCGGCGCTCGCCAATGCCAGCGAGCCGATGCTCCTGATCCGTGAGCTTGAGACGCTCGGCGCGACGATCGAGTCGGTCGATGTGTCCGACGTACCGCCGCTGCGCGATCTCGATCCCGAGGACGCCTATTTCACCTGGGTGCTGAGCATGCCGGGCGACGTTCCCCGCAACGACATCGACGACTGCTTCGACTTCGTCTCCCCGGATTCGCTGATCGAGATCACCCGCAACGAAGTCGACGCCCCTGCCCCGGTGTTCGAGCCCATTCCGGCACCGGT
This sequence comes from Sphingomonas sp., assembly GCA_030146605.1. GTDB lineage: Bacteria > Pseudomonadota > Alphaproteobacteria > Sphingomonadales > Sphingomonadaceae > Sphingomonas. The sequence goes on from JASLBO010000161.1 coordinate 3,433, forward strand.
GTTCGAGTTCGAGCCGGCCGTGGAGGATCTGATCCCGTTCGTGCCGGTCACGGCCTCGATCGAGGACCTCACCGCGCAGGTCCAGCAGGTGGTGGCGGATCTCGCCGCCACGCCGATGACGCCGACCCCGGCTCCGGCTATCCCGACCGAGAGCGCGGCGCCCAAGCCGGTGAACGAGGCATCGCAGACGATCCGCGTCGATCTGTCGAAGCTCGATCTGCTGCTCAACCTCGTCGGCGAGCTGGTGATCCGCAACTCGATCCTCGCCGATCGGCTGTCGCCCGCCGACCGCCAGCGCGTCGAATTGCCCGAGCTGGCCCGCCTGACGCGCCAGATCCAGGACAATGTCATGTCGCTGCGCGCCCAGCCGATCAAGCAGGCATTCAGCCGCGTGCCGCGCATGCTGCGCGACTTGTCGGTCGAGACCGGCAAGCAGATCGAGCTCGAAACCGTCGGTGAGACCACCGAAGTGGACAAGGGCGTAATCGAAAAGATCGGCGATCCGCTGACGCACATGATCCGCAACGCCGCCGATCACGGCCTCGAAAGCACCGAAGAGCGCATCGCCGCGGGCAAGTCGCCCGTCGGAACGATCAAGCTTTCGGCCGAGCAGAAGGGCGCGCGCATCTTCGTCCGCGTCCAGGACAATGGCCGCGGCATCAACCGCGAGCGCGTCAAGTCCAAGGCGATCGAAAAGGGCATCATCTCGGCGGACGCGGTCCTCTCGAACGAGGAAATCGATCAGTTGATCTGCGCGCCCGGCTTCTCAACCGCCGAGACGATCTCGAACATCTCGGGCCGCGGCGTCGGCATGGACGTGGTCCGCTCGAACGTCGAGGCGCTCGGCGGCCGCGTCGAGATCCACTCGGTTCCCGGCGAAGGCACGACCTTCACGATGATCCTGCCGCTGACGCTGGCGATCCTCGACGGCATGATCGTCCGGCTCGCCAGCCAGCGTTTCGTGCTGCCGCTCGCGCATGTTCTCGAGACCGTCCAGCCCGAGCCGGGCCAGGTCAAGCGTACCTCGCCCGACACCGAAGTGATCGACATGCGCGGCGAATATGTTCCGGTGAAGCGTACCACCGAGATCTTCGGCCTCAATGACGATCGACTGATCGAGGACTCGCTGGTGGTGATCGTCGAGAGCGAGCACGGCAAGGTCGGTCTCGTCGTCGACACGATCGACGACCGCCGCGAAGTGGTGATCAAGAGCCTCGACCAGAACCTGCACCCGATCCGCGGCCTCGGCGGCGCCACCATCCTGGGCGACGGCTCGATCGCGCTCATCCTCGACATCGAGGCGCTCGTCGCCTCGGCCAACCGCTACACCCCCAAAGGACTGGCCGCATGACCACCAAGACTGAAACCGCGAGCGACTGCAAGATCGTCACCTTCACGCTCGGCAAGCAGACCTTCGGGATCGACATGGGTGCGCTCATCGAGATCCGCGAATGGGACGAGCCGACTCCGCTGCCAAACGTTCCCACGTTCATCAAGGGCGTGAGCAATCTGCGCGGCAACGTCATCCCGGTCGTCGGCCTCGCCGAGCGGCTGGGCTGGGAGCCGAGTGCGATCCATGCGCGCTCGTGCATCCTGGTGGTCAGCATCGGCGGCAAGCAGGCGGGCTTCCTCGTCGACGAAGTCAACGATATCGTCGGGATCAGCCGCAGCGAGATCCAGCCGGCCCCCGACGTCGAGACGATCGAGTCGAGCGTGATCGACGGCCTGGTGCGCATCACCACGCGCGCCAAGGACGGCACCCGCGACGAGAACGGCACGATGGTGCTGCTGCTCGATCTCGAGGCGCTGAGCCTGACCAGGCATCTGGACATGGCAGCGTGAGCCCCGCCGGGGGCGCCGTGGCGCTCGCCGGCGGCAGCGCGATGGCGGCGGCGAATGCGGAGCTTTCGCCCCGCGACTTCGCCGCGATCGCCGCGATCATGCACAGCGATGCACGCATCGAGTTGAGCGAGGCGAAGACCACGCTCGTCCAGTCGCGTCTCGCGCGACGGCTGCGCGAATATGGGCTCAGCCGCTTCTCCGAATATGTCGCGCTGATCCAGTCGGATGCCCAGGAACGGCATGCGATGGTAGTGGCGCTGACCACCAACCACACGCACTTCTTCCGCGAGCCGCATCACTTCGATCATTTCCGCGAGACCGTGCTGCCCATTCTTCAGCGCAAGCAAGGTCCCATCCGGATCTGGTCGGCGGGCTGCTCGTCGGGCGAAGAGGTCTACACGATCGCCATGTGCCTGCTGGGCAAGGACCGTACGTCGGCGAACTGGCTGCGCAATGCCGATGTGCGCCTGCTCGCGACCGACATCGCCCCCCACGTCGTGGAATCGGTCCAGCGCGGCTTCTATGCGGACAACGTCGCCTCGGGCGTGCCCGAGCCGTATCGCAGCGCGTGGATGCGCCCCGCGCCCGGCGGCTTCGTGATGGCCGATGAAGCCCGTCAGCTGGTCACTGCCCGGGTTCTGAACCTGTTCGAGAAGTGGCCGCTAAAAGCTCAATATGACGTGATCTTCTGCCGCAACGTGATGATCTATTTCGGCGAGCCCGCGAAGGAGGAGCTGGAAGAGCGCTTCGTCAACCAGCTCGCGCATGGCGGTCATCTCTATATCGGCCATTCCGAAAGGCTGATCGGCCCGGCGGCCAGCCGGATGAAGTCTTGCGGTCACACGATCTACGCCAAGCCGGAGACAAGGGGATGAGGCCGGTACGCACCCTTATCGTCGACGACAGCGCGTCGATGCGGGCGACGCTGAAGCGCATGCTTTCGGCCGACCCCGAAATCGAGGTGGTCGGCATGGCCCCCGAACCTTTCGCGGCGCGCGACATGATCAAGCAGCTCAACCCCGACGTGCTGACGCTCGACATCGAGATGCCCGGGATGGACGGATTGTCCTTCCTCGAGCGGATCATGCGTCTGAGGCCGATGCCGGTGGTGATGTGCTCGACGCTCACCGCGCGCGGTGCCGAGGTCACGATCGAGGCGCTACGCCTCGGCGCGGTCGACTATGTCACCAAGCCGAGCGGCACGCCCGAGGACATCGAACGCGACGCCGCCTTGCTCTGCGAAAAGGTAAAGACCGCCGCGCGCTCGATCGCGCGCGCCGGGCCTGCCCGCCTGCCCCCGCAGCCCAGCATTGCCGGCGGCGGCGCCGGCAAGCTGATCGCGATCGGCTCGTCCACCGGCGGCGTCGAGGCCCTGTTCTCGCTTCTCCCCGCTTTGCCCGCGGATTGCCCGCCGGTGCTGATCGTTCAGCACATGCCAGCCAGCTTCACGCGCAGCTTTGCGCAGCGTCTGGACGGCGAATGCCGGGTCCGGGTCGTAGAAGCTACCGAAGGTGCGACGGTCCAGCCGGGAACCGTCTATATTGCACCTGGGGGCGAGACGCACATGGAGCTTTCCGGCGGGGTCGCCGGTCGCATCAAGCTGCGTCCCGGTGACCTCGTCACCGGTCATCGTCCCTCGGTCGATGTGCTGTTCCGGTCGGTGGTGCCGCTCGGCGTCGCCGCGGTGGGCGTGATCCTGACCGGAATGGGTCAGGACGGCGCCGAAGGTTTGCTGGCGATGCGCCGGGCCGGTGCCCGCACGTTCAGCCAGAGCCGCGACACCTGCGTCGTATGGGGCATGCCCCGCGCGGCAGTGGAGCTCGGCGCGGTCGAGAAGGAAATTGGTTTGTCTGCCATGCCTGAGGCGATCCTCAAGGCATGCCGTGAAAAGGTTGGGAGCGTCTGATGCCTGCTGCTGCAGCAATCAAGGTTATGGTCGTGGACGACCAGACCAGCATGCGTGCGATGATCCGTCGCGCGCTGCAGGATCTGGGCTTCAAGGATGTCCGCGACAAGGCGAGCGCCCCCGAGGCGCTTTCGGCGATCAAGAGCGATCGCGTCCATCTGGTGATCTCGGACTTCAACATGCCCGAGATGGACGGCCTCCAGTTCCTGGAAGCCGTGCGCAATGATCCCGTGATCGGCAAGACCGTGTTCATCATGCTCACGGGCTCCGCCGACAAGGAGATCGTCCAGAAGGCGGCGGCGCTCGGCGTCAACAATTATGTCGTCAAGCCGTTCGCGCCTGCAGCGCTGAAGGAAAAGATCGAGCGCGTGTTCGGCGAGCTGACCTGATGCGACGCGTGTCGATCGTCCAGGGCGAGAATGCCATCGTGGTGGAGCCGGACGTCGTCATCGCGACGCTGCTCGGCAGCTGCGTCGCGGCGTGTCTCTACGACCCCGTCGCGAAGGTGGGTGGGATGAACCACTTCCTTCTCGGCGAGCCCAGCGCGGATCATCGCGTCTCGGCCGGAGACATGCAGCGCTACGGCGTCCACGCCATGGAACTTCTGATCAACGGGATGATGAAGAAGGGCGCCGTGCGCACCCGGTTGCGCGCGCACCTTTATGGCGGCGCCAACATCGTCTCGGGCCTCGGATCGATCGGCTCTTCGAATGCCGCGTTCGCGCATCGCTTCATGCAGACCGAGGGCATCGAGGTCGCGCATAGCGACGTCGGCGGCACTTCGGCACGCAAGATCGAATTCCTGCCCCATGAGGGCCGCAGCCGCTGCACCAAGGTGGCGGACCGCGTCCCCGACCGCCCCCCTGTCCCCGTTGCCCTGCCGCCCGTCGGTGGAGACCTGGAGCTGTTCTGATGTCGTGTCTGCCCGTGCCCTCCCAGCCCCGGCCGGTCGAGCCGCTTTCCGGCTACGATCCCTATTCGGGTGCGCTTCACAGCGTGATGGCAGGCGAACTGCGCGAGATCCGCGACATGCTCGAGAAGCTGGCCGAAGTGCTCGTCGCCGACGAGCAGTTCGTCCACGCCCATATCGAGCAACTCCAGTCGTTCGACTATCTCATCCAGCATAGCGACGAGTGCGCGAACCTGCTCGAGCGGATCGCCAATGGCGAGGACTCGCTGACGGCGATCAGCCATGTCCGACTCGCCGAGGTTCAGGAGCGGCTGCGCGACGCGCTTTCGGGAAAATGGCATGGCTTCACCAATGACCAATGATCGCCCGATCATCATCAAGAAGGTCAAGAAGGTCGCCGCCGCGCATCACGGCGGCGCCTGGAAAGTCGCCTATGCCGATTTCGTGACGGCGATGATGGCGTTCTTCATGCTGCTGTGGCTAGTGTCGAATCCCGACAAGGAGCGGCTGAAGGGCCTCGCTCAATATTTCACACCCGCTGTCGGCGAGACCTCGCCGGTGACGTCGTTGCAGGGCAATGCGCAGGGGGCCGGCGGCCGTTCGCGCAAGAACTCGACCGACCAGAGCCAGGCAAAGGGCACCCCAACCAGCGAGGCTGCCACCGCCGGCGGCGCACGCGGCGGGACCGCCAGCGTGCCCGATGCCTCGATGCGCGTGCTCGCCTCCGAGCTGCAGATCGCCCTCGACTCCCCCCCTCAGGATTCAGGTCAAAAGAAGAACGTCCAGATCGATCCGAGCCGCGATGGGCTGCGCATCACGCTGATGGACACCGATCAGCAGTCGATGTTCCGGGCGAACACCGCAGAGCTCAATCCCTATGCACGCGCGATGCTGGGCAAGGTCGCCGCCAAGCTCGGCATCTCGGGCGCCCAGATCGCGATCGAGGGCCATACCGATGGCGCCGGCGGCGTCCAGAGCGATGCGAATTGGCGCCTCTCGGGCGAACGCGCACTCGCTGCAAGGCGGGCACTGATCGCATCGGGCATGACGCCCGACCGTTTCGCCGAAGTCGTCGCGATGGGCGCCACGAAGCCGGTCTACCCCGATCAGCCCAACCGCGCCGAGAATCGCCGGATAACGGTGGTGCTCAAGGCCGAGGCCTCGGCGCTGCCCAGCGACTCCAGCTTCAAATTCTGAGGACAGGCGCATGAAGAAGATCCTGTTCCTGCTCGTCACCCTCCTCGCCGGCCTAGGGCTCGGCGGAGGCGCCGCCTATGCGACGGTGCTGCTGCTGGGCCCCCAGTCGCCCAAATCCACGCATGCCGAGGAAATCCAGCCGAGCTTCGTCGACGCGGGCAAGGTGCTCGCGCCGCTCGTCTTCGCCGATGGCCGGCTGTCGGGCTATGTCGAGTTCCAGATCCAGCTCGAAGTGCCCGCCGACAAGGCCGAGTTCGTCACTGCGCGGATGCCGCTGCTGCTCCACGCGATCAACATGCGGACCTACCGGACGCCGATGGCCGCCGGTCCCGACGGACTGATCCCCGATCTCGATACCTTCCGGAAAGTCGTGATGAGCGCCGCGCCC
>JASLBO010000195.1 GCA_030146605.1 Sphingomonas sp.
TGCGGCGATGATGGTCGCAGGTGTCGCCGTGGCCAAGCCGATCGATCACAGCGAAAAGGCCCGCATCATCGTGCGAACGCACGATCTCGACCTCGCGAAGCGCGACGGCCAGAAGCAGTTGGATCGGCGCATCCGTGTCGCCGCAGCCGCCGTCTGCCCATATCATAACCCCCCGCACCATTTCGCTAAGGCGGTGGCGTGCCGCCGCGAGGCGGTTCGCGGCGCGCTGGCGCAGCGGGATCGCGTGATGGCCAAGGCAGTGAGCGCCTGCACCGCGGCCCGCCCGAACTATACGGAACCAAGCCGCTTCGACAGCAAGGACGAGGCCAGGGAATGCATCTCGGCGGGCCGTACTCGCCCGCGTGGCTGACCGGATGCCGTATCTTGAAAAGCTGGTCGGCGCAGAGGTGCCGACCAGCCTTCCGGCTATCCTGCCCGGGGACGGGCTGCCAGGATCGCGATCGCAAGCAAGCCGCCGATCATGCCGACATGCTCGGTCGCGGTGTGGAACGCGATCGTCCGAAAAGGCTCTTCAGCGATCGACCAGAACCGGTGCACCAGCAGGATGGTGAGCCCGGTGAACACGCCGAGCGCGCCCGCGCCCAGCCAGGCATAGCGGCCCAGGATGATCAGCAGCGAGCCGCCGAGCTGGACGATCACCGTCGCGATGTTGAAAGCCGCGGCGGGCTCCAGCCCGAATTGCGCCATCTCGGAGACGCCCGCCTCGAAACTGATGAGTTTCGCCAAACCGCTACCCCAAAAGGGAAAAGTCAGTACGATGCGGGCGATCACCTCGGCCGCGGGCAGGTTCAACAGGCGTTCGACCAGTGTCTTCATCGACAACTCCGTTGTTGCTAGAATGCTCAAGGCTTGATCTTCTGGATGGGCTTCGCCGTTCGCGCCGGCGGCGTTCGCGCCGCGCTTCGATTTCCACCATCAGCGTGATCGATGCGGAGGAAGGATACAATGCGCAACCGGCGACCGCCACGGACTCGATCAGCAGCGACAGGAAGGACGGCGTGCGCTCGGGCTCATCTTCGGTGTTCATGCCGAGATGGTGGTCGTACCCGACGGCGGCGGGATTACCGCCGCGGACGCGGGTGCTACCGTTGCAATGGCTCGTCTCATCATCCGCCAAGGCGTGCCGGGATAATCACCTCCAGGTCGCTGTAGCCGTGGATGAAGGTCGAGAAAGTCCGGCCCGGCGGCTGCAGAACGTCGATCCGCGGGAAGCGCTTGAGGATCTCCTCCCACAGCGTGCGAACCTGCAGCTCGGCCAGCCGCGCACCGACGCAACGGTGGATGCCCGCGCCAAAGGCAAGGTGGCGTCGGGCATTCGCCCGCCCGAGGACAAACGCATCCGCCTGTTCGAACATCGTCTCGTCGCGATTAGCCGAGAGGTACCAAAGAACGACCTTGTCGCCCTTCACGATCTTGTGGCCGTCGAGTACCGCATCGCGAGTGGCGGTGCGGCGCATATGTGCGATCGGCGTCTGCCAGCGCAGCACCTCGGGTGTCAGTCCGGCGATCAAGCCCGGCTGCGCGTGCAAGCGCTCGAGTTGCTCGGGGAAGCGGTCGAACGCGACGACGCTGCCGGTGATGCTGCTTCGGGTCGTATCGTTGCCGCCGACGATCAGCAGCAACAGGCTGCCGTGCAGCTCGGCCCGCGCCATGTCGCTCGTCTCTCGCTGGCTTGCCAACATCGATAAGAGGTCGTTCCCCGCGGGCCTTTGCAGCCGCTCGGCCCAGATCGAGTCGAACGCATCGAAGCACTCCCGCATGACGCGCAGCTTGTCGGCGAGGGTGGGAAACGCGGGCGTGCCTACCAGCGCCACCATCGCCTCCGACCAGCGGATCAGGTCGCGCGACTGCGCTCGGGGGTAGCCGAGCAGCAAGGCCAGCGTCCGCGCGGTGAGCTCCACCGACACGCGATCGACCCAGTCGAATGGCACGTTGATCGGGAGCGAGTCCAGGATCTCCGCCGACCAGCGCCGAAGCTGATCCGCCATCGCCGCCAGCCGGTCGGGAGAGAAGGCCGGGGCGACGATCTTGCGCTGCTCGGTATGGCGCGGCGGGTCCATCGACAGGAAAGAGGGCAAGAACTGCGGCTCGTCGGGATGCGATGCGATCGTGATGCCGCCGTTCGCGTGATCCGAGGAGAAGGTACTTGCGTCGAGCTCGACCGTCTCGATGTCGCGGTGCCGGGTGATCGACCAGTAAGCGCCATAGTGACCGTCGGCGCAGTAGTGCACCGGCGCTTCGCGGCGCAACCGCTCAAGGAAGTGCGGTGCCAGGCCGAGCTGGAACAGCCTTGGTTGCGCAACGTCGAGCTTGTCGATCGGCAGCGTCGCGAGGTCTCGCTCGAACGTGCTCGCGTCGATAGCGTCGTTTCGGATTTCGTGCATGCAGCGCTCCTCGCAGGTTGAAGCTGCGAGTAGGTTTGGCTGGGCTGCCCCCGTATTTCACGGTGGGCCCGTTCGATTACGATTGCAGCGTTGCAGTCGGACCGTCAGGGCAGCCGCCCCAGCACGAACGTCGCGATCGGCGCTGCATCGACTTCGACATCGCGATAGCCACGGGACTGCAGCATGGCCGCCAGCTCGGCAGGGTCGGTGACATCGCCGCCGCTCCGCAACGTGCGCAGCGCCGCCATCACCGCCAGGAACGGATCGTCGGGTTTGGTGTAGATCGCTGTAACGATCGAAGCGCCGATGTGCGAAGCTGCGACGATGCGGTCCAGCGCCT
>JASLBO010000211.1 GCA_030146605.1 Sphingomonas sp.
GTGGCGTCGAGGATGTGCTCGAGATCGTCGCGGAAGCCCATGTCGAGCATCTCGTCGGCTTCGTCGAGCACGGCGGCCTTGAGCGCCGAGAGGTCGAGCGCGCCGCGTTCGAGATGGTCGCGCAGGCGCCCGGGGGTGCCGACGACGATGTGCGCGCCGTGGCTGAGCTGGCGGCGCTCCTTCGAGGCGTCCATCCCGCCGACGCAGGTCGCGATGCGCGCGCCGGTCGGGCCGTAGAGCCAGATCAGCTCGCGGCTGACCTGGAGCGCGAGTTCGCGGGTGGGGGCGATGACCAGCGCGAGCGGCGCGCGGGTGGGGACGACGCGCCCCTCCTCGTCGAGCAGGTCGGTGGCCATTGCGAGGCCGAAGGCGACGGTCTTGCCCGAGCCGGTCTGGGCCGATACGACGAGGTCGCGGCCCTTGGCTTCGGGTTCGAGGACGGCCGCCTGGACGGGGGTGGGCGCGGCATAACCACGCGCGGCGAGCGCTTCGCTGAGAAGCGCGGGGAGGTTCTGGAATTCCATTGAACGGCGCACATGGGGGTGCGGAGCGCGAAGGGCAAGGAAATTCGGGGCTTGGGAGAAGTGTGGAGGTTAACGGCTACATCTCGAAGTCGATCCGGACGCTGGGGGCGGAGCGCTGGTGCGGGCCGTGATAGACCGCCTCGACATTGTTGCCGTCGGGATCGAGCAGAAAGGCGGCATAGTAACCGGGGTGGTAATTGGGGCGCTTGCCGGGCGCGCCATTGTCCCTGCCGCCCGCGGCGAGCCCGGCCTTGTGGAAGGCATCGACCATGGCCTCGTCGCGGGCTTGGAAGGCGAGATGGTGACGGCCGGTGAGTTGGCCGGCGGCTTCGGGGCCATCCTTGGTGGAGACGAAGAGCTCGTCGTACCAGAAATGGCTGTCGGCGCTGCCGCCGAGGGGGATGCCGAGGACTTCGAACACGGCTTCGTAGAAGGCGCGGCTGGCGGAGAGGTCGGCGACGACGAGCTGGATGTGATCGATCAGCCGGCCGCGGTGGAGTTGCATCGCTTCCATGCTGCAGGAACCTGCAGGTGCGGATCTGGTTCCAGGTGCGTAATTAAGCGGGGGTTCATTCGATGGGGGCGAGGCTGGGCGGACCTGCAGGGAGGATTGCCATGCGTGTGCTCGCGATCGGAATGGCCGCAATCATCGTCACTGCCCCGCCGGCTTCGGCGCAGATCGCCGGATCGATGCGGGGGCTTTCGGGAAGTCCCTCGGTCCGCGGGGAAATTCGGCTGCCGAAGCCCGCCGATGCAGGGCTTGTACGCGGCACGTCGGTGGCGCGGGAGGTGCGCGATGTTCGCAACGATATCGAGGCTGGCCGGAAAGCGGGCCAGCTCAGCCGGAGCGAGGCGCGCGCGCTGCGGCGGGAGGGCCATCGGATCGATTCGATGCGCGCGCGTTATTCCCAGGGCGGCTATACCGAGGCCGAGGTCGCGCTGCTGCGCAGCCGGACCGAAGCGCTGCGCAGCGCAGTCGTGGCGAAACGCAGGCAGGGGCTTGCGGGCGAATAGCCTCAGAGCGCCTGCGCTGCCGCCCAGCCGCTCGCCCATGCCCATTGGAAATTATAGCCGCCGAGCCAGCCGGTGACGTCGACCGCCTCGCCAATTGCATAGAGGCCCGGGACCTTGCGCGCTTCCATCGTCTGCGAGGAAAGATCGGCGGTGCTGATCCCGCCGATCGTGACTTCGGCCTTGGCGAAACCTTCGCTGCCATTGGGGAGGAAGGGCCAGCCGGCGAGGCGGCGTTCGGCTTCCTGCAGCTTGCGATCGGTGAGGTTGGCGAGTTCGCCGGGCAGGCCGAGCTGCTCAGCCAGCGTCTCGGCGAGGCGATCGGGGAGGGCGTCGGCAACGGCTTTGCGCAGCGTCGTGCGCGGACGCTCGCGCTTGGCGTCGACCAGCCAGCCGGGGGTGCGGCCGGGAATGAAATCGATGTGGATCGGCTCGCCGTGGCGCCAATAGCTCGAGATCTGGAGGATCGCGGGGCCGGAGAGGCCGCGATGCGTGAACAGCGCGGCTTCGGGAAAGGCGGCCTTGCCGGCGCGGGCGATCACGGGAGTCGCGACCCCGGAGAGTTCGCGGAACAGCGCCTGATCGGGCGGCAAGGTGAGCGGGACGAGCGCGGGGCGGGGCTCGACGACCTTGAGCCCGAAGCGGCGGGCGAGGTCATAGGCGAAGCCGGTGGCGCCCATTTTGGGGATCGACGGGCCGCCTGTGGCGATGATCAGCGCGGGGGCCGCGTCCTCGCCGATGCGGTAGCGGCCGTCGGCATGGTCGATCGCACCGACGGGGCGGCCGGTGCGGATCTCGACCCCGCCGCGGGCGCATTCGTCGAGCAGCATGTCGACGATCTGGCGCGCCGGACCGTCGCAGAACAATTGCCCGAGCGTCTTTTCGTGCCACGCAATGCCGTGGCGCTCGACGAGGTCGAGGAAATCCTGCGCGGTGTAGCGGCCAAGCGCGGACTTGGCGAAATGCGGGTTGGCCGAGAGATAGCGATCGGGCGCGGTATGGATGTTGGTGAAGTTGCACCGCCCGCCGCCCGAGATCAGGATCTTCTTGCCGACCTCGCTCGCGTGATCGAGCAGCAGGATCCGGCGGCCGCGCTGGCCGGCGACGGCGGCGCACATCAGGCCGGCGGCACCGGCGCCGAGGATGATGGCGTCATATTGGGGCATTGGCGGGCGTTAGCCGCGGGAGCGGGGTTCGTCACCCCTGATGGGAGAGCACTCGCCATGTTCCGGTCGCCGACTGGACATGCCGGCGAACATGCGTTCAACCGCTGCGGAGCGTTCGCCGTCGGATGGCGTTCGTCGCGGGCGGCGCGGCGCTCGATCGGGATCGCTGTGGAGAACAGGTGTCGAATGCGTGATCCAGTCCCTGCACGGTTTCGGGCGACAATTCGCCCGACATTGCTCGCCTGTGCGTTCGCCGGGTGCCTGGCCGCCGCGCATGCATCCGCCGAGGAATATGCGGTGCGGGATATCGGTGGCTGGACGGTGGCAGCGAGCAAGGACAAGCGCGGCTGCTTCGTGACGCGGACCTATGCCGGGGCCGGAGGAACGACTCTCCTGCTGGGTCTCGACGTGGACGGCGGCAACCATCTATCGGTCCTCAACGCCAATTGGTCGATCAAGCCGAAGGACCGGTGGAAGTTGAGTTTCCGGCTCTCCAGCGGCGGCTATCCCGCCCACCCGGTGGTCGGCATGGCATCGGACGGGAAACGGGGGTTCGTCACGAACTTCGACGCGAAATTCCCCTCGCATTTCGCCGCGTCCAAGGCGCTCCACATCTATCGCGGCGAGGTGCCGGTCGAGCAATTGGCCCTCGACGGGAGCGGCGCGGCGATTGCCGAGCTGCGACGCTGCGTCGGCATTCACGCGGCGCCGTCCGCGCCCGAGGGAGCGGATGCGCGGCGATCGGGCCGGATACCCAAGGACCCGTTCGCACCGCGCGCAGGGCTGCCGTCGAGGGACTAGGCCGTAGGCGCGTAGCTCCGAACATAGTCGGAAGCGGGGCAGGCGGGAATTAAGCGATAGCGTGGACGTCGGGCACGCCCCTCCCTGGAAGGAGGGGGTTGGTTGACAGAATATATTGGCGGCGCCGTCAGGCTCTTCGACGCGATGCCGGCTCGCAGGCTCCGCAGGTGCCGGATTGTTGCGACGTCTCGACATTCAGCGATCCTCCCCCGGCAGGTGGCGCCGAAGGCGACGGAGGGGGGACTCACTGAACGCAGTGATCCCTCCCCCTCCGTCATGCTGCGCATGCCACCTCCCCCTGGCGGGGGAGGATCAGAAGCTGCGCACGCGCTTGAATGTCGATGCGCGCTGACCCCTCCCTTGCAGGGAGGGGGACGAGACGGCCGCAACCGATCGTTCGGTGCCTGTCGCCAACCGCTTGACCGAGAAGATGCACAGCCGGACAGAATCGGGATTGTTGGAACCCCGGCGCTGAGCTTGGGTTGTCCCGCTTGGTTAATAATTGAAAGAAAAATACATGTCGCCAGTGAGTAAGCTTATCCCTGCAATGGTGATTCTGATCGGCGCGACGGGCGTGGGTGGCTGCGCATCCAAGTCCTTCGTGCGCGAACAGATCGCTCCCGTCAGCCAGCGCGTCGATGCGCTCGAGAGCCGGCTGCAGGAAACCGATGGCACGGCCAAGGCCGCTTTGGCGGAGGCGCAGGCCGCTTCGGGCCTCGCGCAGCAGCATGGCCAGCGGCTCGACCAGATCAATGGCCGGGTGGACGGCGTCGAGCAGCGGCTGCAGGCGCAGGAGAATCGCGGCAAGCGGCCGCGCAACTGAGGCTGCGGGCCCGCAAATGCTGATGTCCCCGTGCCCGTCGGGCGCGGCTAACGATATCCGGTGAGCGCCTGAATTGATGATCAACGTAATTCTGGCGCTCACCGGGCTCGCGAGCGTGACCGTGGCGGCGGATGCCCGGCAGGCAGATGCGACGGCGCCGAAGCCCGAGCGCAGCGATTCGGCGGCGACCGCGCGGGTTGCCGCCTGGGTCGCCGCCTCTCGGGACAATCACGCACTGCCCTACATCATCATCGACAAGGCGAATGCTTCGCTCGTCCTGTTCGACGCGAAGGGAAAGCGGCTCGGCGCGGCGCCGGTGCTGATCGGGATTGCGGTCGGCGACGACGCCAGCCCGGGGGTCGGCAGCAAGAACCTCGCCGAGATCGGCCCGGCGGAGAAGACGACGCCCGCTGGACGCTTCCTCGCGAAATTCGGGCTGGCCGCGGGGAAGCAAAAGGTGCTCTGGGTCGACTACGCCACTTCGGTGGCTATTCACCCGATCCCCGCAGGCGCCAGCGCCAAGGAGCGCCGCCGCCGGCGGATGCTGTCGCCGACCCCGGACGACAACCGCATCACCTTCGGGTGCATCAACGTGCCTGCCGCCCTTTACAGCAAGACCGTGCGTCCGCTGTTCCAGCGGAAAGGCGGCTATGTCTACGTGTTGCCCGACACCAAGCCGCTCGAGGTGGTTTTTCCCCGCTTGCGGGTGGAGGCGCTCATGGGAGGCACGCACTGAACCTGGTGCTGGTTTGGGGCATCCACGGTTAAATCCCCTCCCTGCAAGGGAGAGGAGTTTCTTCGCTTCAATGCAGCTTGGCGATGTTCAGTCCGTCGAGCTTGGCGCGTTCCTTGACCGATTCCTCGCTGCGGGTGAGCGCCTTGGCGATCGCGCGCAGCGGCATGCCCTTCTTGGCGAGGGTGTGGAGCTTCTGGATCTCGTCGGTGCGCCACGGCTGGCGGTGGCGCTCGAAACGCTCGGACATTTTCGTCTCCTGTTGAGCCCGCGCAATGCCAGCCCGGCCGGTCTGTGGCCATGAAGATTTCTGTGGAAAAAACCGGCGGCGGGGGCGTGGAGGAGGCCGCTGCGCACCGATCGGCGAGGGTTCGCGTCCGACGAGTCGTGACGCAGGCGTTCCCGCGACGCGCCGGACCGACGGCATTGACCTGCCGGCGATGCCCGGTCCCGCCGCGCTCGGGGCGCAAACGAAACGGGGCGAGCCTCGTCCGAGACCCGCCCCGCTTCTGCGTCATAGGGTGCGCCGGCGACGCGCCGGCGGCAGCCTTACTTGACGTGCTTCGAGATGTGCTTGTTCATTTCGAACATCGTCACCTTCTTGGTGCCGAAGATCTTCTCGAGCTTGTCGTCCGCCAGAATTTCCCGCTTGTTTTCAGGGTTTTGTAGGTTGTTCTTCTTGATGTGATCCCACATCTTGCTGACGATCTCGCTGCGGGGCAGGTCGGCGGTGCCGACGATCGCGGCCAGCTCCGGCGACGGCGTCACCGGCTTTGCGATGCCACCACGTGCTCCGCCAGCTGCTTTAGTCTCGGCCATTCTTCTTCTCCTGTTCGCACCCGTTTCCGGGCTATTCCTTCGTCAGCGCCGCGGGCTTGTGCGAGGCCTTCCCGCCATTGTCGCTCTCGACGATGTACTGGGGTTCGTGCTCGGATGCACGGACCTGATGCCCTTTGATATGGGTATCGCGCGTCTGTCTAGAGAGCAGTTTGCCATGGGCGGTGCCGCCATGCGATTTCCAGCTGACCCGATCGCCCTTCTTCAGATGCTCCGCCATCACCATTCCTGCTGATCCTGCTGACCTTACATGGATCAAGCGCGGTGGAACCGGGGTTGGTTGCGGCTGGGAAGCGCTTCGTCGCGCTGGCGGTCCGGCTCGGCGGAAAGCGGCGCCGCCGGATAGATGGAAGCCGCGCCGGGCGCATGCTATCAGCCGCGCGTCGTGCGGGAGGACGGGATGCGATTGCTGATTTTGGGCGCGTTGCTGGCGCTGGGCGGATGCGGCGGTGGCGGGACCACCGGCACTAACTATTCCGACGCGCCGCCGATGGCGGAGATCGTCGGCACGCCGACGCCGAAGCCCAGCGAGACGGCCACACCGGAGGCGACTGAGTCCGTGGCCAACGCGGTCGAGGAAAGTGCGGCCGCGGCGGAGAACGCCGGCGACGCTGCAGAGCCCGCCAACATCGTCGAGTAGCCCTTCAGCTCAAGCCGCGCGGCGGACCTTGGCGAAGCCTTCGAAGGTGGCGCGGACGTTGGGCGCGGCATTCGCGGCGAGCGCGCTTACGCTTTCGATGAAGCGATCGGCGTCGATGCCCGACGTACGATGCGCCATCGCCCATTCGCCGAATTCGCGTTTCTCGATCGTGCGGCGGGACAGGATGACGATTGCGCGGTGGCGGGCATCCTGCCGGATCCGCTCGAACGCCGCCTCGACCTTGTCGTCGGGGCCTTCGAGCGCCTGGAGGAAGCGGGCGCCGTCCGAATAGAGCAGGCCGGTGATCGCGTCGCGGCTGTTGTTGGCGCGCGATGCGGCGAGGATCGTCGCCGGATCGACATGCCCGGCGCTGGGGGTGACACTGCTCACATAGACGAGTTGAAGCATCCGACTTTCCTTGGAGTCCTGGCGGCAGCCACCGCTATGCCGATCAAATATGAGCATTTTCTTGCCAGGGCCTGCTTGCGGTGGACAATCCGGGCGCCACGCGGCATTATCGCGCCCGTGACCGACGCGCTGCGCCTTCTGCGACTTATCCGCCCTTAGGGGCCGAACCGCGTCACGCGCACGCCTCTAAGGGCATGGCCTACGGGCAAACCAGACCTTCCAGCATGACCTGGCACGCGCTACGGCGCGGCCGCGACCCTTGAGAGGCGAAGTCCCATGTTGCGCGACCCGAGCGTAAAATACCGTCCCTTCCCGCAGGTGGACCTGCCCGACCGGCAATGGCCGAGCCGGACGATCACCAGGCCGCCGCGCTGGCTCTCCACCGACATGCGCGACGGCAACCAGGCGCTGATCGATCCGATGGACGGCGAGAAGAAGCAGCGCTTCTTCGATCTGCTGGTGAAGGTCGGCGTCAAGGAGATCGAGGTCGGCTTTCCCAGCGCGGGCGCGACCGAGTTCGACTTCATCTCGGGGCTGGTGCGCGGGGGGCATTTTCCGGACGACGTGATCGTCCAGGTGCTCACCCAGTCGCGGCAGGATCTGATCGAGACGAGCTTCCAGTCGCTCGCGGGCGCGAAGAAGGCGATCGTCCATCTCTACAATGCGGTGTCGCCGGCGTGGCGGCGGATCGTGTTCGGGATGAGCCGCGACGAGATCCGCGAGATCGCGATCCAGGGCGCCAAGGTGCTGCGCGACGAGGCGGCGAAGCAGCCCGATACCGACTGGCATTTCGAATATTCGCCGGAGACCTTCTCGACCGCCGAGCTCGATTTCTCGGTCGAGGTTTGCGAGGCGGTGATGGAGATCCTGCGCCCGACCCCCGAGCGGCCGCTGATCCTCAATCTGCCGGCGACCGTCGAGGCGGCGACGCCGAACATCTATGCCGACCAGATCGAATGGTTCGGGCGCAACATCCGTAACCGGGACAGCGTGGTGATCAGCCTGCACACCCATAACGACCGCGGCACCGGCGTCGCGGCGTCGGAGCTGGGGCTGCTCGCCGGCGCGGACCGGGTCGAGGGCTGTCTGTTCGGCAATGGCGAGCGGACCGGCAATGTCGATCTCGTCACGCTGGCGCTCAATCTGTACACGCAGGGCGTCGACCCGGGGCTCGATTTCTCGAACATCGACGAAGTCATCCAGACGGTCGAATATTGCAACCGGCTGCCGGTGCATCCGCGGCATCCCTATGCCGGCGAACTGGTGTTCACGGCGTTTTCGGGAAGCCATCAGGACGCGATCAAGAAGGGCTTCGCCGCGCAGGAAGCGCGCAACGACCAGTTCTGGGACGTGCCCTATCTGCCGATCGACCCCAAGGATCTCGGGCGCGATTACGAAGCGGTGATCCGGGTCAATTCGCAGTCGGGCAAGGGCGGAGTCGCCTGGGTGCTCGAGCAGGATCGCGGGCTCAAGCTGCCGAAGCGGATGCAGGCGGACTTCAGCCGCCACGTGCAGGCGCTGGCCGACGAGACCAGCCGCGAGCTCAACGCCGCGGACATCCGGCAGAAGTTCGAGGCGGTCTATCTGCCCGGCGCGGGAGACCGCATCGCATTGGTCGATTACGAGGAGACCGGTGCGGCGGGGCAGCGGGTGTTCGTCGGCCGGATCGCAGTGGACGGCGTCGAGCAATCGATCTCGGGGCGCGGCAATGGCTTGATCTCGGGCGTGATCGACGCGCTCGCGGGGACGACGGGGCCGTCGCTCGACGTGGTCGACTATAGCGAGCATGCGATCGGGCATGGCGCGGACGCGCAGGCGGCCGCCTATGTCGAATGTCGGACCGCGGACGGCCGGACGGTGTTCGGGGTCGGGATCGACGCCGACATCGCGACGGCGAGCGTGCGGGCGGTGCTGAGCGCGGCGAACCGGGCTTAGCTAATCCTTACTCGCGAATCGGGGGAGGGACCACGAAGTGGTGGAGGGGCCTTCCCGCAGGCGTGTCGCTCGCGGCGAAGCCCCCTCCGTCGCCTTCGGCGCCACCTCCCCCGCCAAGCGGGGGAGGATTTAGAATGCGCTCAGTTATAGTTCAGCCCGTAATAGCCGTATACGCGTTCGCCATAGGCCTCGTCATAAGCGGGCTGTTCGTCGGCGCTGTAGCGCGGCGCGGCTTCGAGCGTTTCCTTGTCGATATCGACGACATAGCCGCCCTGCTCGGTGTCATAGGTGAGCTTGTCCCAGGGCAGCGGATAATAGTCGCTGCCCAGCCCGAAGATGCCGCCGAACTGGAGCACGGCATATTCGACCTGGCCTGAGACCTTGTCGACCATGAAATTGTAGATCGATCCCAGCTTCTCGCCGTCCTCGCCATAGACGGCGGTGCCTTCGACCTTGTTCGACGCGATCAGGCTCGTGGTCTCGTCGGTCGCGATTTCGGCATCGTTGGCGATTTCCGTATCGGTCATAGCTCGTCTCCTCGACTCAGCCCCCGCCGGCGCGGCCAGACTGCGCCTGGGCGGTGACGCTGCGATGACAACGCTCAGCGGGTCGGATCGATCAGGTATTTCTCGCCGGTCGCCTTCTTTGCATAAGCGGCGACCACCGCCGGATCGAGCGCCTCGGCGAGCGAGATCGTCGCGGTGTAATGGCTCGCGAAGGTGGTGGTCAACTCGGCGGCGACGCGGGCGCGCAGCCGCATCGTGCCTTCCATGCCGAGCTTGATCAGGAATGGCGTGAGCAGGAAGCCGCTGACGCCCCACGCGAAGCCATAGCCGCGGTCGAGCTCGGTCGGGCCCAGATCGAGCGCGCCGTAGATATAGACCTGCTTGAAAGTCGACGAGCCGTAGCGGCTATATTCGGTGGCATTGCGGTTCGCCGCGGCTTCCATCGCGTGGAGGATCGCGTTGACCAGCCGCCCGCCGCCGATCGCGTCGAAGGCGAGGGTAGCGCCGGTCTCGGCGATCGCGTCGGTCAGCCTGTCGCGGAAATCGCCGGCGCTGCTGTCGACGATATATTGCGCGCCGATGTCGCGGAGGATCGCGGCCTGCGCCTCGCTGCGGACGATATTTACCAGCGGCACGCCGTCGGCGATGCAGATCCGGTTGAGCATCTGGCCGAGATTCGATGCGGCGGCGGTGTGGACCAGCGCCTTGTGGCCCTCCATCCGCAGCGTCTCGACCATCGACAGCGCGGTGAGCGGATTGACGAACATCGACGCGCCGTCGGCGGCGCTGGCGCCTTCGGGGAGCGGGATGCAGTCGCGTGCGGCGATCTTGCGATACTCAGCGTACATCGCGCCGCCGATCATCCCGACCTTTTTGCCGAGCAGGCCAGCGACATTGTCGCCGGCCGCGACGACGGTGCCGGCGCCTTCATTGCCGACCGGCAGCGGCTGATCGAGGCGGGCCTTCATCATCCCCAGCCGCGCCTGCGGGATTTCGGCGGTGAGCGTCGGGCGATCGGCAGTGCCGCCGGGCTGGAGAGTCGCCGTATCGGCGGGGCCGAGCAGCAGGCCGAGGTCGGACGGGTTGATCGGCGCGGCCTCCACCCGGACGATCACTTCGTCCGGGTCGGGGGGCGTCAGCGTGACGGGTTCGAGGCTCAAACTGAGCTTGCCGTCGCTCGAGACGGTCGAGCGCAGTTCGAGGCCGGTCAGCGAGTCGGGCATGGCACTCTCCTGTCAGTCGCGGCGGCGGGTGATCTCGCAGCCGATGCGGGCGTCGGGATAGACGTCGAGCTTCATCGAGCGGATGCGGACTTCGCGGACGCGCGGGTCGCGCAGCGCCAGCGCCGCCACCTGATCGCACAGAACCTCCTGCAGCGCGAAATGGCGCGAAGTGGCGAGCGCGTGGATTTCGCGGCGGAGGAAATCGTAATCGACCACCGCGTCGATCCGGTCTTCGGGCGGGGCGTGGTAGCGGCAGGTCATCGCGACGTTGAGGACCACGCGCTGCGGGGCCTGTTCGTGCGGGTGGATGCCGAGGCCCATGACGATTTCGAGCTCGTCGAGCAGGATCGTATAGTCAGGCATCGGGGCGCGTCCTGCCTTCGAACATCACGTCGCCGTCGCGCGGCAGGAAGCGCTGGCCGCAATCGACGAAGATGTTCTGTCCGGTGATGCTGCGCACCGTGAGCAGATGCTCGACCGTGGCGGCGATGTCGTCGAGCGCGACCGGGTGCTGGAGCAGGTTCTGGCGCGAATGCTCCGAAAACTCCTCGGCGGTCTGGTCGAGGCTGGGCAGGGTGAGACCGGGGGAGACGGCGTTGACCCGGATCCGCGGGGCCAGCGCGCGCGCCATCATCTCGGTCGCGGCGGCGAGCGCGGCCTTGCTGCAGGTGTAGGTGAAGAAATCGGGGTTGAGGTTGGCGACCTTCTGGTCGAGCAGATTGACCACCGCGCCGGTGTCGAGGTCGTCCTGTCCGGCCAGCGCCGAGGCGAGTGCCACCGGCGCGCCGAGATTCACCCGCATATGCTGGTCGAGCAAAGCGAAATCGGTGAGCGGCAGCGCGTCGAAGGCGAATTGCGAGGCATTGTTGACGAGGCCATGGACCGGGCCGCCGAGCCCCTCGCGTGCTGCCTCGATCAGCGCGGGCGCGGTGGCGGGGTCCGCCAGTTCGCCCGAGACGACGCAGGCGTTCCCGCCAGCGGCCGCGATCGCTTCGCGCAACGCCATGGCCTCGTCGGGCGCATGATGATGGTGGATCGCCACGGCATGGCCGCGCAGCGCGAGGCGGCGGGCGATCCCCGCGCCGATCCGCCGCGCGCCGCCGGTGACGAGGATGCGCACTAGATCCTGCCCCGTGCGGAAGAGATTCCGCAGCAACAATCCTCCCCCGCAAGGGGGAGGTGGCAGCCGAAGGCTGACGGAGGGGGAGGACTCACTGCGTCCGGTGAT
>JASLBO010000236.1 GCA_030146605.1 Sphingomonas sp.
GCCGCGGTCAAGCTCTACGCCCGACACCGATTGCGCCAGCGCCACGCCGATCCTGCGCGCCCGCGGCGTCGCTTCGGGCACCGGCGCCGCGAGCTGGGCACGGATCGGCGCGATTTCCGCGTTGGCCGGGTCGCGCCGTTCGATCACATCCACTTCGAGGGAGGCTTCGCTCCGGCGGCCGGCCCACAGATAGGCGCGTGCCAGAGCCGCGCGAATATCCAGATCGGCAGGTGCAAGGGAGCGCGCGCGCTCCAGCGTGGCGATTGCAGCGTCATATCGCCGGTCGAATGCATAGGCTGAGCCCAGCAGCCGCAATATCTCGGGATCGTCGGGATAGGCCGCGCGGGTGCGCTCGAGCCGGGAAATTGCAATGCTGGTCTGGCCGCGCTCCAGCGCTGCCCGCGCTTCGACAATGGCCACGTCCCGGTCGCCAGGCGCGGTCTGGCCGTGCGCGGCCGCGGGGACCAGCGCGGCGAGCGCCAGCGCCTCAGCGATCCGCCGGGCCGTCACGCTTCTCGGCCTTCAGGATCGCATTCACGCGCACGAGGAGTTCGTCGGGGATGAAGGGCTTCGTCAGATAGTCGCGCGCTCCGGCATTCAGCGCGGCAACGATGTCGTCCTGCCCTTTACGCGAAGTGAGCATCACCACCGGCAGCCTCGAACCGCTCACCATGAGCGCGCGCAACACTTCGGGGCCGGTGAGCACCGGCATCATCGCGTCGAGCACCAGCAGGTCGAAATCGCCCGTCAGGGCTGCGGTCAGAGCGGATTGACCGTCCTCGATGATCGTCACGCGGTGGCCGGCCGATTCGAGCTTGAAGCTCAGCAGCTCGCCCAGCAGGTCGTCGTCGTCAGCGACAAGAATATGCGCCACGCGCTACCCCTTTACACACCGTTCCTAAGCATCGGCGCATCACCGATGCCGATCTGTGCACGTCGAGTAAAGAGGATTGGCAGCTTCGCGAGAGTTTTTCAGCCCCCCTCGACTGCCAAAGGTACACAGCGGTTCTCTCCCCCGATTCTTTAACATTGTTATACAATCAGCCGTAAGCCGAAGCGATCTCGAACACCTCCAAGCGCGGTCGCGCAGCTGGCGACGCAGCGACACCGTATAGGAATGGAGCGCCGCCTTGGTCGCGTTTTAGGTGGGGCGGGTGACCAACGGCACGAACGCCAGACCGGATGTCGTGTTGACGATGAGCGCCTGCCCCTTGGTCCTGAGATGCGGCAACAGCGCTGCAGTCGGCCGAACTGGTCCGTTGAATTTCGTCTCAACTGTATCGCGCATATCCGCGAGGTCAGCCTGCTTATCGAGCAGATTCTCCCGACGCATGATGCCCGCCTTATTGAACACGACGTTGAGATCGGGATAGCGCTCCACGATCTCGGTCGCGAAACGGCGGACAAGGGCGGGATCGTGCACGTCCAGGACCATTGCTTCCATGCCAGGAAGCTCGGACGCAGTCGTCTCGAGCACATGGCGCCGCCGGGAAGTAAGATCCTGGCCTATTTGGCGCACGCGGAGCTGAGCGCCGGTGAGATCGCCTCGCGGTTCGATATCTCCAAACCGGCCGTGTCGCAGCATCTCGGCGTCCTCGAGAATGCCGGGCTGATCGCCAGCGAGAAGCGCGGACAGTTTGTCTATTATCGCCTCGTGCCCGACAGTCTCGCCAATACCCACAACGCCTATGTGCAGGAGGTCTGCCCCGTCTCAAAGCCGCTGAAGGCCGAGAGCGCCGAGATTGTACGAACTCGGGCAACGGAAGAGCGTGACCCGAACAACGCAGCCTAGTTCCGCCTCAGGGCGATGCCACCTGCGACCAATCCAGGTCAAATCGCGCGAGATATTTGCGTAGCCGATCCGCGTCGTTGGCCGACGTACGGCGAGTCCGCGACGCCGCGAAAAGCGCGCGGCCGGCTTCCGAAAGAGACCTGCTCTTTCGACAGATGCGAATAGTCTCGGCGAGTTGCACCCGGTCGAACTGGTCGATTTCGGCAAGAGCGTCAGGCGCAAGAATTTCCGTGAGCACGTCGGCGCCGTCGTCCCGCTGTCCGGACCATAGACGCTTCAGCCGACCGATCTCGGCGTCGACGCAATCCATGTCGATGCGGCCCTTGGGACTGAGCGTTGCCATGCGGGTCACGCTGGCCGCGAGATCGCGGAAATTGCCTGGCCACGTCGCCTCGGGGCTGGTCGCGAAAGCGAGATAGCGCTGCCGTGCCTCCTTGTTGAAGCTGGCACGATCGCCTTCGCGCTCCGCGAAGCGGTCCAGCTCATAGTCCAGATTGGGTTCGATATCCTCGCGCCGCTCGGCAAGTCCAGGCAACTGGAAGGTCCACAGGTTCAGCCGCGCATAAAGGTCGTCGCGGAACGTGCCTGCGCCAACCGCCTCGCCAAGATCGCGATTGGTGCCGGCGATCAGCTGGAACTCCGACGCCGCCTCCTTGTCGGAGCCCACCGGCAAGAAGCGCTTGTCCTCGATCGCACGCAGGATCATCGCCTGCTCGTCAAGCCCCAGCTCTCCGATCTCGTCGAGAAACAACATGCCCCCGTCTGCGGCGCGAAGCAGCCCGGGCCGGTCGGCAACTGCGCCGGTAAAGGCGCCCTTGCGGTGTCCGAACAACGCCGACATCGCACTATCGCCCTTCAAGGTCGCGCAGTTCACTTCGACGAAGGGGCCGGCGATCTGATGCTTGAGGCGCTTCAGCTCGTAGATGCGGCGCGCGAGCTGGCTCTTGCCCGCGCCAGTGGGCCCCATCAGCAGAATCGGAGCCTTGGAGCGCAGCGCTACCCACTCGATCTCGCCGATCATGCGGTTGAACGCCCCGCTCTGCGTCTCGATGCCGGATTTCAGAAAGGAAGTGCCTTCCTGCGCGGCGACGGCGAAGCGGGTGGCGATGCTGTCGTAGCGGGAGAGATCGAGGTCGATCGCCGTCCAGCGCCCAGGTGCGCCTCCGTCCTCGGCGCGCTTGGCAGGCTGGGTCTGGAGCAGCCGCCCGGGCAGGTAGCGCGCTTCGGTAAGCAGGAAGAGACAGATTTGCGCGACGTGCGTGCCGGTGGTGATGTGGACCAGATAGTCCTCGGCCTCGGGATCAAAGGGCTCGGCCCGGGCAAAATCGAGCAGCTTGCCGTACACTTCCTCGAAGTCCCAAGGATCGCTGAAGTCGAGCCGGCGCAGATCCACGCGCGTCTCCGGCGATACCGACTGGATATCCTCGGCAACATAATCGGCCAGACGGCTGTGCGGCGCGCCGTGGAGCAGGATGAAGCGATCGACGCGCAGATCCTCGTGCATCGTAAGCGCGACCGAGGGGCGCCACTTATTCCACCGCGAAGGACCGAACTTGCTCGCATCCAGCGTTGACCCAAGGAATCCGATAACGGTCACAGGTTTCATGCTTATACGGTAGGATAAGTTTCGATCCTTTGCGATAGCAAAATCGGACCCCCGACCCGCTCGCGAAAAGAGCGCTCGGACCGAACCCCTTTATAAAAGCGCTGATTCACAGTGCGTTGTCGGAATTTCGCAGCCAGCTTCGATAAACTGGCACGCCCCCTGCGAAGTACATTGGCGTCGGACAGGGCAGTCGAACACCCTGACCCGGCGGCGGAACGCGGGGCGGCCGGAATGGGCCGGCCGCCCCCGAGGATTTCACGGCGCTACTCCAGGCGCCAGCAGGAGGGTTGGACAATGGCCAACAAGGGACTTTTTGCGTCGGCGATCGCGAAGCTGATGCCTGCCGCGGACACGCGGAACCGCGAGGGTGCGCCAGCCTATGCCTATGGGCCTGAGCACAAGCTCGCCCAACTGGCGGTGACCGGCACGCTGACCGACGGCTTCTATGGCGCGGCAGAGACGCAGCTCACTGACGTGCTGGAAGCGGCCCGTGCCTGCGACCCCTGGTTCGTGGCGCAGGCGGCGGTCTATTCGCGTCAGGCCGGTGCGATGAAGGATATGCCGTCCCTGCTCGCGGCCTATCTGACGGTTGCCGATCCCGACCTTGCGGTCGCGGTGTTCAACCGCGTGATCGACAATGGCCGCATGCTGCGCAACTTCGTGCAGATCATGCGGTCGGGGGCGGTGGGCCGCACCTCGCTTGGGACGCGGCCAAAGCGGCTGGTTCAGCAGTGGCTGGAGCGGGCCTCGGTAGCGCAGCTGATGCAGGCAGCGACGGGTAACGATCCTTCGCTCGCCGACATCATCAAGATGGTGCACCCGAAGCCTGCG
>JASLBO010000238.1 GCA_030146605.1 Sphingomonas sp.
TCAGGCTGCAGGCGCTCTACAAGCAGCGCGGAGCCGAGCTTGCCCAGGCGGCAGCGGCAGCGGGCGCGAAGCGCGGCAGCGAAGGGATTTCCCTCTTCTACCAGGCTGGTCTTGCCAAGACCGGAGAGGAGCTTCGCGCCACGCTCGATGCGATCGCCGCCACCGAGCGCGACGAGCTTCGCCAGCGCATGGCCGAAACCCGCATGTTCGACGAGCAGGCCAACAACCTTACCGAATGGCTCGGATGGCTCGGCGTTCTTGTCGGAATCGGCGCGATCCTGCTCGGACTGGCCGCTTACCGGGCGCTGACCGACCGCCTGATCGCCCGGCAGCAGGCGGAAAGCGAAGCGGAGAGGGCGATGGCCCTCGACCGCGCCGTGCAGGAGCGGACGCGCGAGCTCAGCGAGGCCAATGAGCGGCTCCAGGCGGAGGCCGCCGAGCGTGCCTCTGCCGAGGCGCAGCTTCGCCAGGTCCAGAAGATGGAGGCGGTCGGCCAGCTCACCGGCGGCATCGCGCACGATTTCAACAATATGCTCGCGGTCGTTCTGGGAGGACTCGAACTTGCCAAGCGGCATCTGCACAGCGGCGGCGCCGATGCGCAGCAGCATATCGAAAATGCCATGGAAGGCGCCAATCGTGCCGCGGCGCTGACCCGGCGCCTGCTGGCCTTTTCACGCTCCGAGCCACTGCTTCCCGAGGCAGTGGAGGGAGGGGGACTGATCGCCGGGATGACCGATCTGCTCGATCGCACGCTGGGCGACACGATCGAGGTCAGAACGCAGGACGCCGGCATCGGCTGGACGGTCTGGGTCGACCGCCACCAGCTCGAGAATGCGTTGCTCAATCTCGCGGTCAACGCGCGCGATGCGATGGAAGGGCGCGGGACGCTGACGATCGCCACGGGCGGCCGTACGCTCGCTGCGGAGGAAGTGGGCGAATGCCCGGCCGGCGATTATGTCACGATCAGCGTGACCGACACCGGCTGCGGCATGTCGCGCGAAGTCGCCGATCGCGTGTTCGAGCCGTTCTTCACCACCAAGCCGGTCGGCAAGGGGACCGGGCTCGGACTCAGCCAGATCTTCGGCTTTGTTCGCCAGTCCGGTGGCGAAATCGCGATCGACACCGCGCCGGCTCAGGGAACGACGGTGACGGTCTATCTGCCGCGCCACATCGGCGAGGCGCTGTCCGTCGCCGTGGAAGCCCCCACGCCGATCACTGCCGCGGCCGAGGAGGTGTTCCCCGCGCGCAGTTTCGACATTTTCATAGTCGAGGATGACCCGCGCGTGCTGGGCGCGACAGTCGGCGCGCTGCAGGAACTCGGGCATCGCGTGACGTCGTGCCCGGATCCGCTCGCCGCGCCGGATGCGATAGCCGCCATGCCCAAGGTCGATTTGATCATCTCCGACGTGCTGATGCCGGGGCAGACCGGGCCCGAGATGATCGCGGGGCTCGGCGAGCGGCTCGATGGCGTCGCAGTGCTGTTCGTGACCGGTTTCGCCGGCGAGGCCGATGCCGAGCTTTTCGGAGGACGTGCCCTGTTGCGGAAGCCCTTCACCATGGCGTCACTGGCGCGCGCGGTGAATGAAGCCGTCGATTTCGAAGCGCGTCGCGCGGCGCAGCAGGCGGCCTGACGCGCACACCCGCCTCTTTCCTGCAGGCAGGCAGGCGCACTGCACACCCCCGGTCTAGACTCGTTTCCTTTCAATCTGAATTGTTCTCCTGCGGAAGCAGGAGCCCAGAGCCCAGAGCGCAACGCCTGTGATCCTGGGCTCCTGCTTTCGCAGGAGAACAGGTCTCGGCTCAATTTATGCGAAACACAGTCTAGTCTTGTTTCGCGACTGATTGGCGCAACTGCGCTACGGCGATCTCGCGCGCGCGTTCGCGAGGAAGGTCGACCGCGCGTGCCATCGGTCCGCCGAGGAGCGCATCGCCCAAGGCCATCAATGTGAGCTGCAGCGTCTCCTCGCGCAGCAATTGAGGATCGATCCCCTCGTCGGCGCTGATCTCGTCGACCAGACGGTGGATCGCCTCGAGGATCGGGTCGAGTGCGTCCTCATTGCCATTGAGGATCATCCAGCTCGCCAGCGCGCCGGCGCCGCCTTTGCCAAAGGCATCGAAAGTGAGGTGGACGATTTCATAGGGATCGTTGTCGCCGCTACGTGCGCGCAGCACCGCGGCGCCGATTTCGGCAGTGACGGTCTCGGCGATGCTCGCCGCGAGCGCCTTTTGCAGCCCCGCGGCCGAGCCGAAATGGTGGAGCAGATTGGCGTGGGTGCGGCCGATCCGCGCCGCGACAGCTTTCAGCGTGACCGCTTGCGGACCGAACTCGAGCAGCAGCGAGCGCGCCGCCTCGAGCGCGGCATCGCGCGATTCTTCAGGAGACAGGCGCTTGCGTGCACTGGATGCCATCGACGGATAATTACTCTTGCCCCGGGGGCGCCCGGCTTAGGCGAGGACGCGCACCGGCGAAAGCGCGTAATGCCGGGACCGTTCCGCAGCGGGACGGGCGATACGGGCAAACCGGCGACGTGACCGAAGTCACGCCGCCATGCGGGCTCGCGGATCATTGTCGACAGTGCCGGTATCGGCAAGGTCGAGCGCATAGCGTGCCGATGGCAGCGCCACACCGCGACCGCGCGAATAGACTTGCGTCACCCGGCCGGTGGGCCGGAAGCCGAGCTTGCGCAGCACGCGGCCCGAAGCCGGGTTGTCGAGGAAGTGGCCAGCAGACACATGCCGGATCCCCGCCGCGCGGGCGGCGCGGAGCACCGCCGCGCCGGCTTCGGTCGCATAGCCATGGCCCCAGGCATCGGGGGTGAGCCAATAGCCGAAGTCATGTGCTTCCTTCTCGAACGGCCCGATGCCGATGCCGCCGATGAGGCGCGCCACGCTGCCCTGGTGCTCGAAGATCAGGAATTTCGGCTCGGTGGTCCGATCGAAGCTCGCGGCGAAGGTTTCCGCAGCCTCGATCGTATAGGGCCAGGGCGCGCGCGCGAGATTGCGCACCACTTGTTCGTGCCCCATTGCATGCGCGAGCTCGGCTGCATCCTCGCGCCAGCCGGGCCGTAATGTCAGTCTTTGCGTACGCACGAACATGACCAGTCTCCTCGGTCTTGCGGTGCCCCTGACGTGTCACTGTGACAGCCAGTTTGCAGCCGCATGTCGTGGGAGCAATAAAAAAGGGAGCCGGGGTGGCCCGTCTCCCTTTTCAGCTGGTCCGTTCGCCGGACCCGGGCCACCCTGGTGGGCAACCCGTCCGGTTACCCGATGTTATTCGGCTGCTTCCGCAATCATGTCTACCGAGCAGAATTTGCGGCCGAGCTTGCCGACCTTGAACGACACGCGGCCGTCGGTAAGCGCGAACAGGGTATGATCCTTGCCCATGCCGACGTTCACGCCCGGATAGATCTTGGTGCCGCGCTGGCGCACGATGATGTTGCCGGCGATCACGGCTTCGCTGCCGAACTTCTTGACGCCGAGACGACGGCCTGCCGAATCGCGACCGTTGCGCGAAGAGCCGCCTGCTTTCTTATGTGCCATTTGCTATACTCCTCGAACTATCGCTTACGCTTCGGCGGCCGGAGCTTCCGCGGTCGCGGGAGCAGCGTCGGCCTTCTTGGCGCGGGCGGGCTTCTTCTCTTCCTGCGCACCAATCGCGGTGATCTTCAGGATCGTGTGGTTCTGGCGATGACCGTTCTTGCGGCGGTAGTTATGCCG
The DNA here is from genome assembly GCA_030146605.1 of Sphingomonas sp. Taxonomy (GTDB): domain Bacteria; phylum Pseudomonadota; class Alphaproteobacteria; order Sphingomonadales; family Sphingomonadaceae; genus Sphingomonas. The sequence continues at coordinate 3,718 of JASLBO010000238.1, forward strand.
GCGGCGCTTCTTGAAGACGATGACCTTCTCGCCCTTCGCCTGCGCAACGATCTCGGCGGCAACCGTGAGGCCCTCTACCGACTTCAGCTCGCTGCCTTCGCCGGCGAGCAGGACGTCGCCCAGCGTGATCGACGAACCAGCCTCGCCCTCGAGCTTCTCGACGACGATCTTGTCTCCGGCGGCTACGCGATACTGCTTGCCGCCCGTGCGCACGATAGCGAACATGGGTCTCTTCTCTAACAAAAGCATATGCCCGCCCAGGAATGCCTCGGCAGGAGGAAGGGCGCAGCTAAGGGAAGAGGGTCGGCAAGTCAACCGCCGCTGGTGCATTTGTTGACATTTTGAAGTCGGGGACGTCGCCCCCGGCGGGACAAGAAAATCTATACTGATCCAGAGGAGGTTTCGGGTTCGTTCCGGCGCGCTTCGGGGCCATTCTGCCGCAATCAGGGCAGGATGTGCCTGCGGCTTCCAGGAGAGTAGCCCATGTTTACCCGTATTTCCCCGTTCCTTGCGGGCATTTCGTTGATCGCTTTCGCAACCTCCGCCGCCGCGCAGACCGCGGATCCGATCGCCGAAGAAGCTGCCGGCGAGGAGATCGTCGTCACCGGTTCGCGTGTCGCCGAGCGCAGCGTCGCCAACAGCCCGGTTCCGGTCGACGTAATCAGCGGCGATGCGCTGACCAGATCGGGAGCGACCGAGACCAATCGCGTGCTGCGCGATCTGGTGCCGTCGTTCAATTTCCCGCAGCCGTCGCTGGTCGACGGCACCGATTCGCAGCGTCCCGCCACGCTGCGCGGCCTCGCGCCCGACCAGGTGCTGGTGCTGGTCAACGGCAAGCGCCGCCATAGTTCGGCTTTGCTCAACCTCAACGGCTCGGTCGGCCGCGGCTCTTCGGCAGTCGATCTGAACGAGATTCCGGCGATCGCGATCGACCGGGTCGAGATCCTGCGTGACGGCGCCTCGTCGCTCTACGGTTCGGACGCGATCGCCGGAGTGATCAACCTCCAGCTGCGCCGGAGCGAAGGCACCCGCGCCAGCATCACTTATGGCAAATATCTGACCTCGATGGACGGCGTGTCGGACGTGACCGGGGTCGCCAACACCGGCGGCATCCCGGCCGTGCTGACTCCGGGCGGGGTGGCCAACGACATCCTCCGGCTCAACACCGGCGGCGAGCGCGATCGCCACGACGGCGACACGCTGACGCTGGCGACCAATTTCGGGCTGCCGGTGGGCGCCGGAGGCTATCTCAACCTCACCGCGCAGTTCCGCGACCGCGATCCGACCAACCGCTCGGGCGCCGATCCGCGGCGGCAATATCTGACCGTCGGCGATCCGCGCGAGCTCTCGATCGATCGCTTCACGCACCGTTATGGCGACGGCGAGGCGATCGACTATAATCTGTTCGCCAACGCCGGCTATGAACTCGGTGGCGGGTTCGAGCTCTACGCATTCGGCAGCTACGGCATCCGCGACGCCTCGGGCGGTGGCTTCTATCGCCGCGCCAACGACGTGCGCAATCGCGACTGGTCGGCTTCGACCACGACCTTCGTGCCGATCTATGCCGACGGGTATCTGCCGTACATCGCCACCGAGGTCGAGGACGTCTCGGGCGCGGTCGGCATTCGCGGCGATGTCGGCGGGTTCACCGGCGATCTGTCGGTGGTCTACGGATCGAACCAGCTCGATTACAAGGTGACCAACAGCGTCAACGTGTCGCTCGGCGCCGCGAACAGCCCGCGCAATTTCTATGCGGGCGGGCTGCGTTCGGGGCAGACGGTGGTCAATCTCGATCTCTCCCGGAAATTCGACTTTGCCGGGCTGCAATCGTTCGGCGTCGCCTTCGGCGGCGAATATCGCAACGAAAACTACAAGATCGTCGCGGGCGACGTCGCCAGCTACATCAACGGGCCGTTCTCGGCGGCGCCGTTCAACGCCGCGGGCGGATCGCAGGTGTTCCCCGGCTTCCGGCCCAACAACGCGACCGACGTCTCGCGCAACAGCTGGGCGGGCTATGCCGAGGCCGATGCCGATGTGACCGACTTCTTCTCGGTCCAGCTCGCCGGGCGCTACGAGCATTATTCGGATTTCGGCGATACCTGGAACGGCAAGGTCGCTGCGCGGCTCGAGCCGGTGGACGGCATTGCGATCCGCGGCTCGGCATCTACGGGCTTCCGCGCGCCGAGCCTCGCCCAGCAATATTTCACGGCGACTTCCACCGTGTTCACCGGCGGCAATCTGATCGAGACGGGCACGTTCGCGGTCTCGGATCCGGTGTCGCGGGCGCTCGGTGCCAAGGATCTGGAGCCCGAGAAATCGACCAATCTCGGCGCCGGCGTGGTGTTCTCGCTGGTGCCGGGGCTCACCGTCACGGCGGATTACTACAACATCAAGATCCGCGACCGCGTGGTGCTGAGCGAGTCGCTGAGCGGCGCGGCGGTGGTCGCGTTGCTCACCGGCGCCGGGATCACCAATGCCAGCTCGGCGCGGTTCTTCGTCAACGGCGTCGATACGCGGACGCAGGGCGTCGATGTGGTCGCGACCTGGAAGGTGCCTGATTTCGGGGCGGGGCGGTTCACGCTTTCGGCGGGGTACAACCACAATAAGACCAGGATCATCGATCGCGCCTCGCTGCCGTCGCTGCCGGGGCTGATCGTGTTCGGGCGGTCGGAATCGCTGCGCCTCACCGACGGGCAGCCGCGCGACAAGATCAACGCTTCGCTCGACTGGGATGCGGATCCGATAGGGTTGACGGTGCGGACCAACCGTTACGGGCGGGTGCTCTCGACCGGCAGCTCGACCAGCCTCGCGATCCCCGCGGGACAAGGCGTCGCCGATTACTGGCTCGAGCCCAAATGGGTCACGGACGCCGAAATCCGGTTCCAGGCGTTGCCGGGTGTCCAGCTGGCGGTCGGCGCGGACAATGTGTTCGACGTCTATCCGACCAAGGCGCCGGCGGGCGGCGTGTACGGCAACAACAATTACTTCCTGCCGTACTCGTCCTTCTCGCCGTTCGGCTTCAACGGGCGCTTCGTCTATTCGCGGATCGCGTTCGACTTCTGAGGCTACGTCCCGTCGTCCCGGCGAAAGCCGGGACCTCAGGCCGCGGGCGAGCAGCTTCGGGCACGAGATCCCGGCTTTCGCCGGGATGACGGATCAATGCCGGTGGTGGTGTTTCAGCTTGTAGCGGCCATCGGCATAAAGCTCGAACAGCCCGCTGATCGCCGGATGGTCGACCGGCTCGTCGCTGTCGTCGACCACGAGGTTCTGCTGGCTGACATAAGCGATGTAGCTCGACTCGGTGTTCTCGGCGAGCAAATGGTAGAAAGGCTGGTCCTTGCGCGGACGGACGTCCTCGGGGATCGCCTCATACCATTCGTCCGAATTGGCGAAGACGGGATCGACGTCGAAGATCACTCCCCGGAAATCGAACAGCCGATGGCGCACGATTTCGCCGATCGCGAAGCGCGCGGACGATATCGGCGGCACCGGGACGGCGGCTTCAAGGGGCAGGCTGGCTATGGGTGTACGCGACATACCCACAATCTAGTGCCTCTTCGCTCCCGCACAAGCGCGGAGCTTGCGTCGCTCAAATGACTCGGCTAATGGCCCCCGCTCTATCGACCGGTGGCGCTCGTCGGAAACCCCGACAACGGCATCAATGACCTCGCGGAGAGGTGGCAGAGTGGTCGAATGTACCGCACTCGAAATGCGGCGTGCCCTCACGGGTACCGTGGGTTCGAATCCCACCCTCTCCGCCACTTCCCTGTCCAGCCGAGCCTCAGCTGCGGACCGTCTCGCGGATCGTTTCCATCGAGATGTAGGTCGAGGTGCTCGCCACGTGCGGCAGGCTCGAAATGCGTTCGCCGAGGACGATCCGGTATTTGCGGATATCGGCGGTGCGGACCTTGAGCAGATAATCGAAGCTGCTCGCGATCATGTGGCATTCCTCGACCTCGGGGATGCGGCGGACCGCCGCGTTGAACTCTTCCAATGCCTTTTCCCGCGTGTCGGACAGCTTCACTTCGGTGAACGCGACATGATCGAGCGCGAGCTTGGCGGGATCGATCAGCGCGGTGAACCCCAGAATGACGCGATTGTCGATCAGCCGCTTGAGCCGTTGCTGACAGGGGGTCTTCGACAGCCCGATGCGCTGGGCGAGGTCGGTCACGGTGATCCGGCCATCTTCGCGCAGCACATTGAGGATTTTGCGGTCATATTCGTCCAGATCGACTGGCTTGGTGGCATTTTCCATGCGTTTCGTCTTTCGAAGGGGCGATATCCGGCGTTTGATGTAGATGATCGCAGCAAAGTAAGACAGATCGACTTCGAAACGCGCACTATAAAGCGGGCATGTCGAATCCCTCCGCTTTTGCCGCCTTCGCCCCGCAGGCCCGTCCGCAGACCGCGCTTCGCACTGCAATCACCGAAGCCTATCGCCGGCCTGAACCCGATTGCATCGCCCCGCTGCTGGAGGCGGCGACATTGCCGGCCGCTGTGCGCGCCGCGGCCGAGCAGACGGCCCGGGACTTGATCGCCTCGCTACGCAAGCAGGGCACCAAAAGCGGCGTCGAGGCGCTGGTGCAGGAATATACGCTGTCGAGCGAGGAAGGCGTCGCCCTGATGTGCCTCGCCGAAGCGCTGTTGCGCATCCCCGACGACGCCACCCGCGACGCGCTGATCCGCGACAAGATTGCCGATGGCGACTGGCGCGCGCATCTCGGCGGGAGCCGCTCGCTGTTCGTGAACGCCGCGACCTGGGGGCTGGTCGTCACCGGCAGGCTGGTCGACAGCGCCGACGACAAGGGTCTGGGGGCCGCGCTCACCCGGCTGATTGCGCGGGCCGGCGAGCCCGTGATCCGCCGCGGCGTCGATCTCGCGATGCGGATGATGGGCGAGCAGTTCATCACCGGCGAGACGATCGACGAAGCGCTCAAGCGCGCGCGGAAGGAAGAGGCGCGCGGCTTCGGCTACAGCTACGACATGCTCGGCGAGGCGGCGGCGACCGCTGGCGATGCGGCGAGCTATTTCGACGATTATACGCAGGCGATACACGCCATCGGCAAGGCGGCGGGCGGCCGCGGAATCTATCAAGGGCCGGGCATCTCGATCAAGCTTTCGGCGCTGCATCCCCGCTATTCGCGGGCGCAGGCGGATCGGGTGATGCGCGAGCTGCTGCCGCGTGTGCAGGCACTGGCGGCGCTCGCCAAATCCTATGACATCGGCTTCAACATCGACGCCGAGGAAGCCGACCGGCTCGAGCTTTCGCTCGATTTGCTCGAAGCCTTCGCGCTCGATCCCGCGCTTGCCGGCTGGGACGGGCTCGGCTTCGTCGTGCAGGCCTATGGCAAGCGTTGCCCCTTCGTCATCGACTGGATCATCGATCTCGCACGCCGCGCAGGGCGCCGGATCATGGTCCGGCTGGTCAAGGGCGCCTATTGGGACGCCGAGATCAAGCGCGCGCAAGTCGACGGCCTCGCCGATTTCCCGGTTTATACCCGGAAGCTCCACACCGATGTCGCTTATGTCGCCTGCGCGCGGAAGCTGCTCGCCGCGAAGGACGTGATCTTTCCGCAATTCGCGACGCACAATGCGCTGACGCTGGCGACGATCTACCAGATTGCGGGCCCGACGTTCGCGGTGGGCGATTACGAGTTCCAGTGCCTCCACGGCATGGGCGAGCCGCTCTATCGGCAAGTGGTGGGCGAGGAGGGGCTGGGCCGTCCTTGCCGGATCTATGCGCCGGTGGGGACGCACGAGAAATTGCTCGCTTATCTGGTCCGGCGGCTGCTTGAGAACGGGGCGAATTCGTCGTTCGTCAATCGCGTCGCGGATCCGGTGGTGTCGATCGACGAACTGGTCGTGGATCCGGTCGAGGCAGTCCAAAGCGCGCCGCGGCCGGGCGCGAAACACGACGCGATCGCACTGCCTGTCGACCTCTATCCCGATCGCCGGAATTCGCAGGGCATTGACCTGTCGAACGAGATCGCGCTCGCGGCGCTGAGCGACGCACTCGAGGCAAGCGCCAAGGTGAAATGGCGGGCGGGCGGGAGCGAGGGTTCCGAGCGTCCGGTTCTCAACCCCGCGGATCTTCGCGACGCAGTGGGCAGCGTGGTCGAGGTCACTGCCGACGCCGCTCGCGCGGCCGTATCGCGTGCGGCCGCGGCTTCGTGGTCCTCGGTGGCGGTCGGCGAACGTGCGGCGATGCTCGAGCGCGCCGCCGACGCGATGGAGGCGCGGATGCCGGTGCTGATCG
>JASLBO010000239.1 GCA_030146605.1 Sphingomonas sp.
TGCGATCATCGCCTTCGCTGATCTTGCCGATCCCGATCTGGATGGCCTGCTGGAGGCGCATACGGCGCATGCCAACGTCCGCGGCATCCGCCACATCGTCAACTGGCACGCCGATCCGCGGCGCACTTATTCACCGCGCGACCTGACCGGGGACGAGGCCTGGCAGCGCGGCTTCGGCCTGCTCGCCAAATATGGCCTGAGCTTCGATCTTCAGGCCTATCCCGGCCAGTTCGCGGGTCTCGCCGCGCTGATCGCCCGGCACCCCGAAACGCAAATCATCATCAACCACACCGGCATGGCGGTCCCAGGCGAATGGGATGCATGGCGCGCGGGCATGGCGGCGCTGGCGGCGCTGCCCAACGTCGCGACCAAGCTCTCGGGAATGGGTTTCACCCACCGCCCCTGGAGCATCGATCAGGCCCGGCCCTACATCCTCGAAGCGATCGACCTCTTCGGCATCGACCGCGCGATGTTCGCCAGCGACTTTCCGACCGACAAGCTCTTCGGCGGCTTCGCGCAGCATCTCGATTGCTATGCCGCGATCACACAGGATTTCAGCGAGCCCGAGCGCCGTGCGCTCTGGGCCCGTAACGCCAACCGCATCTACCGGCTCGGGCTGGACGTCGAGGGAGACAGAAGTTGAGTGAGACGCAGGATCATAAGTGGCGCAACACGATCCTCGCGGGGCTCGCCAATTATATCGACGCGGGCTCGATCGTCGCCGGCTCGGTGGCGCTGGCGCTGTGGAAAGAGATTTACGGCCTTTCGGACAATTTCATCGGCCTGATCGGCGCGTTCAGCGCCAATGCGATTTCGGCCGGCGTGGGCGCGCTGATCGGCGGCATCCTGTGCGACAAGTTCGGGCGCAAGAAGATCTACCAATATGACATGCTGTTCTACGCTTTCGGCATGCTCTTCCTCGTCTTCGCCTCGACCCCGTGGATGATCGTGCTCGGCTTCGTGCTGGTCGGTCTTGCGGTCGGCGCGGACATCCCCGCATCCTGGTCGCTGATCGCCGAGCAGGCGCCGGACGACAAACGCGGTGCGCATTCGGGGGTGGCGCAATTATTGTGGTATCTGGGGCCCGTCGCGGTGCTCGTCGCCGCCTTCTTCCTCCAGCCCTGGGGGATCACCGGCATCCGCTGGATCTTCGCGCATCTGGCGGTGCTCGCGATCGGGCTGACCTTCCTGCGCTCGCGCATGCGCGAATCGCAGCGCTGGGAGGAAAGCCAGGCGACGAAGCAACGCACCAGCTGGCGCGAACTGCTCAGCCCGAACTACCTCGGCGCCATCCTGTTCCTCGCCTCCATGTACGGCTTCTGGAACTTGTGGGCCGGCTTCAACGGCTTCTTCACGCCGTATCTGGTCAAGGAGCACAACCTCCCCGAATGGGTCGCGACGATCGTCCCCGCGGGCTATTTCCTGATCGGGATGGTCTCGATCCTCACCATCTTCATGACGCTGTCGGACAGGGTCAATCAGCGGCTGCTGTTCGGTATATCCGCGGTGCTGCACGTGGTCGGCATGGCGATCCTCGCGATCTTCGGATTCACGCTCGAAATCTACATCCTCCATGTCGTCATCATGGGCGTGGCCGGCGGTTTCGGCGCGCAGAGCTTCTTCCAGCTCTGGTCGGCCGAACTCTTCCCTACCGCGATCCGTTCGACCGCGCAGGGCCTCACCTTCGCGATCGTGCGGATCGGTCTCGGCATCTGGAGCTTCTTCGTGCCGTGGCTTGCCTCCTGGGACTACACGACCCTCGCCTGGATCCTCACCGGCTTCCTCGTCGCGTCGGGCGTGATCGGTCTGATCTGGGCCCCGCGCAACGAAGGCAAGTCGCTCGAGGAGATCGCGGCGGAGCGCAGCTAGCGGCAAGAGGAATGGGAATGCGTATCAACCATCTGTCCGCAGCGCTCGCCGTGCTGATCGCAACACCCGCCGCCGCGCAGCCCGCACCCGCCGAAGCCGCGCTGCTCCTCCCGCAGATGCAGCTCCATGACCCCTTCATCGTCGCCGACGAGACGACGAAGACCTATTATCTGTTCACCCGCAACGAGGCGGCGATGACCGGCGATCGCCGGCTCGGCACGATGGTCTATTCGAGCAAGGACCTGAAGCACTGGATCCGCCCGCGCGTCGCCTTTGCGCTGCCCGAGGGCGTGTGGGCCAAGGCCGGCGCCTGGGCGCCCGAGGTCCATCGCTGGAAGGGCAAATGGTACCTCTTCACCACCTTTCACGACGAGGCAGCGACGCTGCCGGCGCAGGGCAACCGCAAGCCGTATCGCCGCGGCACGATCCTCGCGGTCGCCGACAAGATCGACGGGCCGTATCGCGTGGTGCGCGGCGGCGAGCCGATCGCGCCGAAGGAGTTGATGACGCTCGACGGCACGCTCCATGTCGATGCCGCAGGCAAGCCGTGGCTCGTCTATGCCCATGAATGGCTGCAGACCACGATCGGCACGATCGAGGCGCTCCCGCTGAACGACGATCTCGCCGCCGCGGGCAAACCGCGCCTGCTCTTCCGCGCCGACGCGGCCCCCTGGGCCAAGGGCCAGCGCCAGCCCGACGGCGACAGCGTCTGGGTGACCGACGGACCCCAATTCCACCGCACGTCCACGGGCACGCTGGTGATGCTGTGGTCGAGCTATGGCGAGCGCGGCTATGTCCAGGGGATCGCGCGCTCGAAAACGGGCGGCCTCGAAGGCCCTTGGGAGCAACTCGATCCGCTGGTGCGGCGCGACAGCGGCCACGGCATGCTGTTCCGCGCCTTCGACGGCAGGCTGATGATGGTGCTCCACCGCCCCTTCACCTTCGCGCTCGGCAAGCTCTACGAGATGAAGGATGCCGGCGACCGGGTTGAGGTCGTCCGCGAGGCGACCGAGCTCGATCTCGAAGCCTATCCCACGCATCCGTGCGTCCAGCCGCACACCCCGACCGAGCGCAAGGTGGATTGCTGAGTTCTGCACTGCTCCTGCGAAAGCAGGAGCTCTAATCGGGCAGTATCAGGCGCAGCGTCTGGGGCTCCGGCACATCCTCGCGCGGCAAGTCCCGGTTCGGCGGCAGCGTCGGCCATGCGATCGCCACCCCCGACGCATCGTCCACCGTATTGAGCTGCATCCCCGCCGGTACCGCGATGCGCGCTGCAAGCCGATCCCCCAGCGTCACCCGCACCCGCTCGCCAACCCGCGCCAGCGTCTCGCCGTCGAGGAGCAGATCGATCGCCTTCCCATCCCGCACCACCGGCACGCGCAGCAACTTCCCCTCCACCACCGGCACCGCGACCCGCAGCCGGAAGTCGAGCGAGCCCGTCCCGCCGAACGCCCAGCGAAACCCCTTCCACTCGCTCGCCTGCCGCACCTGCCAGCGCCGCTCCTCGCGCCGCGCGACGAAGACTTGCGTATTCCCCGCCGCATCGAACTTGTGGAACGCGATCACCGGCCGCCCCACGCCATCGAACCCGATGGGCGTATTGTTGTTGATCATGCCCCCGCGCACCGGGACCGGGTCGACGATTTCGGCATCCCCGAACCGGATCGGCAAGGGCTGGGGCGTATCGTCCGACCGCGCCCAGCGCAGCAGGTCGCGGCTGCGCGCATAGGACAGGTCGTGATTGGTCGCCGCGTCGGGGGTGTCGCGCCACACCCAGCTCAAATGGAACCAGCCGTCGGGCCCCAACACCGGCCCGACGAAATAGGCGCTGCGCTTGCCCTCGCCGTCGACGAGCGGCGCATCGGTCAGTTGCCGCCAGCCGCCGCGATCCAGCACATTGTAGATCTCGCGCCCACGCCCGCTGCCGCCGTCGCGATATTTGAAGATCAGCCGTCCGCCTGCGTCTTTCAGGAACACGGGATAGGTCATGCTGCGCTCGCTGGCCGGGTCGGCCATCGTCGTCACCCGCGCCAGCGTCCGCACGTCCCCTGCCGCACCGGCCCGGAAATAGACCAGCGGATCGTTGTGCATGTTCGCCGCGACATGAAGCTTGCCGTCCGCGTCCACCGCCATCGCGATATTGTTATGGCTGTCCCAGCCGACCCAGCTCGGTAGCCGGATATAGGTCCACTCCGCCGAACGGCGCGGCCGGCTCGCGACGCTCAGCTGCCGCGCGGCATCGTAATAGCCGACATAGATGCGGTCCGCGGTCACCACGAGCGCAAAGGCCACGTCGTGCCCGGCCCATATTCGATCGACTGCCTCGATCCTCTGCGCCGCCGCCGGCGATGCCCAGATCATCGCCAGCGGCGCCAGCAGACGCAGCATCAATCGAGCTTCAGATCCGCAACCGCGCCGGCCGCGAGCAGGAAGGCGCCGACGCCGTAATATTGCGTGTCGCTGGCCAGCACCTGCTCGGGCCGGTCGCTGACCTGCTGCACCCAGCCGAGCCGCCCGTCGGGCTGGATCGAACGCACCAGCGCCGACCAGCCTTTGCGTATTGCGGGCGCATATTCCGCGCGCGGCAGCAATCCCGCTTTCACTCCCCAGGCGAGGCCATAGGTGTAGAACCCGGTGCCGCTCGATTCGGGAGGCGAATCCTCGGGCGCCAGCAGCGACGGCGCCCAATAGCCGTCCGCCTTCTGCACCGCTTTCAATTTGCCTGCCATCTCGACGAACAGCGCCTCCAGCCTGCGCCGCTCGGGATCGCCCTTCGGCAGCTTCGGGATCATCAGCGCGAGCCCGGCGAGCACCCAGCCATTGCCGCGGCTCCAGAACATTTTCCGGCCTTTGGCGTCGCGCCGGTCGAAGAAGCGGCTGTCGCGATAGAAGAGCCGCTCGGCAGGATCGTAGAGGAAATTGACCGTCGCCCAGATCTCGCGAAGCGCATAGTCGCGATACCGCCGCTCGCCGGTCTGGTTCGACAGTTCGAGCATCGCCGGCGGCGCCATGAACAACGCATCGCACCAGCACCAGCGCGCGAGGCATTCGGTGGCGCCATAGCCGCCTTTCTCCGGCACGACGAAGGCGAGCGTCACCCGCGG
>JASLBO010000261.1 GCA_030146605.1 Sphingomonas sp.
GGAAACCGGTTCCGAGCAATGCCGCCAGAAATGCGATGAAGGCGAGATCACGCACCGGGCTTCCCCCAGCGGCGCTTCTTCGGATTGGCGGGCTGGTCGTTCGGCCCCGGCTCGTGATCGAGATCGGGGCGGCGCAGCAGCAGGAACGCCGCGAGCAGCATCAGCCCATGCGAGAGCCCGAGCGCAAAATTGTCGATCATCGCTGCCGCACGGCTCCTTCTGCGGAGCGGTTTAACGCGGTTCGGTTGACGCGGCGTTAAGTGCTCGCGTGGCAGGGGAGGGCCATGCGGATTCTCCATATCCTCGATCACGGGCTGCCGCTCCACAGCGGCTATACCTTCCGCACCCGGGCGATCCTGAAGGCACAGATCGCGCGCGGCTGGGAGGTCGCGGCGGTGACCGGGTGCCGGCACGGCAAGTTCGACGCCGACGAGGAGACGATCGATGGCCTCAAATTCTACCGCACCCCGCGAGTCAATTCGGGGCCGCCGGTGATCGGGGAGTTGCGCGAGGTGGCAGCGTTCGCGCGGCGCATCGAGGCGGTCGCGCGCATCTGGCGGCCGGATGTGCTCCACGCCCATTCGCCGGTGCTCGACGCAATGGCGGCGCAGCGCGTCGCCGACCGGCTCGGCCTGCCGCTGGTCTATGAGATTCGGGCCTTCTGGGAAGATGCCGCGGTCGGCAACGGGACCGGGCGCGAGGGCAGTCTGAAATATCGCGCGACGCGGGCGCTCGAGACGCGCGCGGTGCGCAGGGCCGATGCAGTCGCGGTGATCTGCGACGGACTCAAGCGCGACCTGGTCTTGCGGGGGATCGATCCGGGCAAGATCTTCGTATCGCCCAACGGCGTCGATCTCGCCATGTTCGGCGCGCCACTGGCCTATGACCAGGGGCTCGCCGGTGAGATCGGGGTGGAGGGCGCCGAGACGATCGGGTTCATCGGCAGCTTCTACGATTATGAAGGGCTGGACGTGCTGATCGACGCGATGCCGGCGCTGGTCGCGGCGCGGCCGTCGATGCACCTGATTCTGGTCGGCGGCGGGCCGATGGAAGCGGCGTTGCGGGCGCAGGCCGAGGCCTCGCCGCTCGCCGAGCGCATCCGCTTCGTCGGCCGGGTGCCGCACCAGGAGGTCGAGCGCTATTACAGCGTGATCGACGTGCTGGTCTATCCGCGCAAGCATATGCGGCTGACCGATCTGGTGACGCCGCTCAAGCCGCTAGAGGCGATGGCGCAGCGGCGGCTGGTCGCCGCTTCGGACGTCGGCGGGCACCGCGAGCTGATCCGCGAGGGCGATACCGGCACGCTGTTCGCACCCGACGATGCGGTGACGCTCGCCACCGCCGTCGCGCAGCTGTTCGGCGAGCGCGGCGAATGGGATGCCCGGCGGGCACGGGCACGCGCGTTCGTCGAGGAGGAGCGTAACTGGGCTGTCAATGTCGCACGCTATCAATCTGTTTACCAAAATCTTGCAAGGTCGCTCCCCATGAACGACTCGCGGTCGCACGCCCTCCCGGTGAACGCATGAATCTGCCCGTCGCACCGATTTTCGCGGGTGTGCTCGGCGGGGCTGCCGCGCTTGCCGCGCTGGCGGTGCCGACGGCGATGCTCGAAGCGCTGGTGATGCGCAGCGGGCTGCCCGCGATCCTCGCCGCCGCCGAGCCCCCGCTGGGCTTCACCGCGCGCGCCGCGCTCGCATCGGGCGCGGGCGGCTTCGTGGCGCTGTTCGCCTGGTTGGGTCTCTCGCTCCTGCTCGGCGCACGCATTGTCGCCCTGGGCGAGACCGATCCGTACGCGGGGGACACCGTCGCACCGCCGGTGATCCGCCGGGCCGATGCGCATCCCGATGCCCCGCCGCGTCCGCCGCTGCTGGCGACCCGCGATCTGGGCCGGCCGTTTCTGGAGCCGCGCCACGCGATCGACTCCGCGCCGCCGATTGCGGTGGCGCCGGATCCGGTCGAGCAGCCCTTGCCCAAGGATCTCGATCAGCCGCTCTCGGCCTTCGATCCCGCCGCCGTCCCCGACGTGCCGATGCCGGCCCCGGTGACTCCGCCGCCGCTGCGCCACGCGGTGCGGCCGCCGGTGTTCGAGGAGAGCGAGCGGTTCGAGACTTTCGAACTCACGCCGGCGATACGGCCCAAACCCTCGCTCGTCGTCGACGACCCGGTGCCGGCGCCGCGTGAAGAGGCGATCACGCATCCCGAGACCGAAGCCACCGTCCACGCCTTGCTGGAGCGCCTCGAGCGCGGCGTCGTGCGCAAGGCGATGACCATGGGGCCCGCCGCACCCGCACCATCGGCGGCACCCGCACCCGTGCCGGTGCCTGCCCCGCGCATCGAGCGCCGCGCCAGACCGCGCGGGATCGAGGACACCCTCGTCACGCTGCGCAACCTCGCCCAGCGCGCCTAGCGCTCCTCCACCGTCAGCGCCTCGAGCGCGATGGTCACCACGCTGCCGTCGCGCGTCATCCGGGTGACGTTGAGGTCGGCGACCAGATAGCCGCGCAGCGCGAACTCGGCCTCGCTCAGGCCGGCCAGCCAGCAATCGAGCAGCGGACTCGCGCCGGTGGTGAGCGTCAATGCGTGCCGTGCGCCGGTGAAGGTCGCACTCGACCAGCGCGTCCAGTCGCTGGTGACGATCGCGACCGGGCAGCCTGCCGAGGCCGCCACGGCGACCAGCGCGCGTTCGAGCTGGGTCGCCGCGTCGGGACCCCGGCTCATTGCGGCACCTCATGCGCGGCGAGGAACGCTTCGAGCCGGGCGGCGGTGGGCGCGCGCAATTCGCGGCCGTTGCGCAGGTCCTGCACGAGCCGCGGGTCGTTGGCGGCCAGCCGGCCGAATTTGGTGGCGGGCATCGCCGTCCGCCGCAGGAACTTCTCGATCTTGCAATGCACCGACATGGGCCTTCTCCTACGCGAGTCGCTGTATTATGATCCTGCTTTGTTCTTCATTTCCTACTTGTCTAGGAAAAATCCTATGCGTATGAGGTGAGCATGGAACCGGCTGCGCAACGAGCCGCGCTGGAAGCGCTGATGGCGGAGCAGGGCGCCAGCTTCGCCGAGCTTTCACGCGTGATCGGGCGGAACCCGGCCTATCTTCAGCAATATGTCCGCCGCGGATCCCCGCGCGAGCTCGCCGAGCGCGACCGCGCCTTGCTCGCGCGCTTCTTCGGA
>JASLBO010000266.1 GCA_030146605.1 Sphingomonas sp.
GGATCATCGAGGCGACGAAAGTCGCCTCGATGATCCAGCTGAAGCGCGAGGGCTTCAAGCCCGGCCGCGACGTGGTTCTGCTCTTCTCGGGCGACGAGGAGACGGGGATGAAGACCACCGCCGCGCTCGCCGAGCAGTTCAACGACGCCGAATTGCTGCTCAACATCGACGGCGGCGGTGGCGACATGGACGAAGCCGGCAAGCCGGTGATGTTCGGGGTGCAGGGCGCCGAGAAGAGCTATGCCGATTTCGAGCTGAGCGTGACCAATCCCGGCGGCCATTCGAGCGCGCCGCGCAAGGCGAATGCGATCTACCAGCTCGCCGCCGCGCTCCAGAAGATCGAGGCGCATGAATTCCCCGGACAGGTCAACGAAATCACCAAAGCGAGCTGGCTGGCGACCGCGGCACGCACCCCCGACGCGAGGCTCGCCGACGCGATGCGCCGCTTCGCCGCCAATACGGAGGATGCCGAAGCACGCGGTTTGCTGCGCGGCGATCCGGGCTATGTCGGCCAGACCGGGACGACCTGCGTCGCGACGATGGTCAATGCGGGGCACGCGGCCAACGCGCTGCCGCAGCGCGCCACCGCCAACGTCAATTGCCGGATCTTCCCCGGCACCCCGATCGCCGAAGTGCAGGCCCGGCTCGCCGCGCTGGTTGCCGACCCCGCGGTCAAGGTGACCAAGGTCGAGAGCGGCTCGGTGCCGAGCGACGCCTCGCCGCTCCGCCCCGAATTGATGAAGGTGATCACCGCGGCAGTGCGCGCGCGCTTCCGCGATGTGCCGGTGGTGCCGGTGATGTCGGCGGGCGCGACCGACAGCATGTGGTTCCGGGGCAAGGGCGTGGCGAGCTATGGCGTCAGCCCGTTGTTCATGAAGTCGAGCGACAGCTTCGCGCACGGGCTCAACGAGCGCATCCCGGTCGGCGAGATCGCGCCGGCGGTTACCTTCTACAAGCGCGTGATCACCGAGCTGGCGAGATAGGCGCGACGGTCGGTTCTCTCGACAGGTTCGTTCCCCTGCGAAAGCAGGGGTCCAGGGTCACAAGCGGAGCGCTCCGGGCTCTGGACCCCTGCTTTCGCAGGGGAACCGACTTGCTCAAACGCATGTGTAGTCCGCTCTATATCCCGCCGTCCACCGGTTCCCTGCCCGCCGCGCGCAGGCCTTCGGTCAGCGCCTCGATCGTGCGGTCCACCAGCGCCTGCCCGGTCGCGCGCACTACGAAGTTCGCCCCGACGCGTCCCTCGCGGAAGAACGGGTAGCTGCCGATCGACACGCCCGGATGCGCACGCTCGGTCTCGCGCAGCAGATCGGCGATCTCGCTCTCCGCCACCCAGGCGCCGACCGTCCGCGCCAGCACCGGCAGCCCGCCCTCAAGCGTCCCGGTCAGCGCGTCGAGCATCCCCGCGGTGATGTGCGGCACTCCGGCGAGGATGAAGACATTGCCGGCGCGGATTCCGGGCGCTCCGGACATCCGGTTGGGGATCAGATCGGCACCCTCGGGCACCCGGGCCATGCGCAGCCGCGCATCGGTCAGCCCGCCGCGCGCTTCGTAATAGGCCGCGAGCACCGCCCGCGCCTCGGGATGCACCACCACCGGCACGCCGAGCGCCACGGCGATCGCATCGACGGTGATGTCGTCGTGCGTCGGGCCGATCCCCCCGGTGGTGAACAGATAGTCGTTGCGCGCCCTGAGCGCGTTGACCGCCTCGACGATCGCCGCCTCCACATCGGGCACGATCCGCACCTCGGCGAGCCTGATCCCCTGCACGTTGAGCCAGGAGGCGAGCTGCGCGACATTCTTGTCCTGCGTGCGGCCCGACAGGATCTCGTCGCCGATCACCACCAATGCCGCTGTCCAGATGCGCTCGCTCATTTGCCCGGCCTAGAGCCTCGCAAACCTCCACGCAAACGCCTATATGGCCGCGCATGACCGAATATGTCACCGTCACCGAAGACATGCCGCAGGCGCGCGACGGCGCGATCAAGCTCCACGGGCCCGCGGGGTTCGAAGGCATGCGCAAGGCCGGCCGCCTCGCCGCCGAGATCCTCGACGCGCTGGTGCCGCATGTCGTCCCCGGCGTGCGCACCGACGATCTCGACGACATCGTCCGCAACATGACGATCGCCGCCGGCGGCGTCCCCGCGACGCTCGGCTATCGCGGCTACACCCACAGCTGCTGCATCTCGATCAACCATGTCGTGTGCCACGGCATCCCGTCGGATCGCACGCTCAAGGACGGCGACATCGTCAATATCGACGTCACGCCGATGCTCGGCGGCTGGCATGGCGACACCAGCCGGATGTATCTGGCCGGCGACGTGCCGATCAAGGCGCGCCGGCTGGTCGACGTGACCTATGAATGCCTGATGCTCGGGCTCGAACAGGCCAAGCCGGGCAACCATCTCGGCGACATCAGCCACGCCATTCAGCGCCATGCGGAAAAGCATCGCTATGGCGTGGTCCGCGATTTCTGCGGGCACGGGCTCGGCCAGGTGTTCCACGACGCGCCCGAGGTCGTCCATGTCGGCCGCCCCGGCACCGGACCCGAGTTGCGCCCGGGGATGTTCTTCACCGTCGAGCCGATGATCAACATCGGTCGCCCCGACGTGAAGCTATTGGACGATGGCTGGACCGCAGTGACCCGCGACCGTTCGCTCTCTGCCCAGTTCGAGCATTCGATCGGGATCACCGAGACCGGCTGCGAAATCTTCACGACCAGCCCCAAAGGGCTGCACCAGCCGCCTTATTGAAACCTTTCTTCCCTCGCCCCCTGCAAGGGGGAGAGGGTTGCGCAGACTTAGGCTCGCAGAGCCTTAGTCGGAGCTGGGTGAGGGGGTGCGGCTGCGCAGCAGCCGCGCGCAGCGAAGCTCCGCCCTACCCCTCACCAAGCTGCGCTAGGCAGCGAGCTGCCAAGCTTCGCTATCCTCTCCCCTTATCAAGGGGAGAGGATATTCAGCCTCAGTGCGAACGATACGCCCGCCCCGACTGGATCAGCCGCTGGCGATTGGTGTTGCCGGGCACCGCGATATGCGTCGCCGGATCATATTCCCTGCCCACGGCCGGGCTGCCCTGCGGCACCCAGATGTTGACCATGGTATTGCTGTAGCTCTGCGGCAGATAGCGGATGTAATAGCCGTCGGGGTGCAGGCTCCAGCGGCCCGAAGGCACGTCCTCGCTGCC
>JASLBO010000269.1 GCA_030146605.1 Sphingomonas sp.
CCGGCGATGTCGCTGATCAGCCCGATCACCGAATCGATCGTCTGCGCGGCGCGGCGCAGCTCGCGGGTGCGGGCGGCGCCCGCGCGAACCAGTGTCGAAACCCTGCCCACGGCGGCCTTGGCCGCGTCGGTATTGTCCTCGACGCGCTCCAGCGCCGCCGCAAGCTCGCGTCCGCGCGCCGCAATCTCGCGCATATTGTCGCTGGTCTGCGACGCGGCCGAGGCGACCGCCACGGCGCGGCTGCCCACTTCGCTGGCACGATCGGCGCTGGACGCCGCACTGCTCTGCACCTGTGCCGAGAGCCCGCCCAGTGCGCGGGCGAGCGCGGCCACCTGGCCTTCGAAGCGTTCGCTGGCGCGCTCGATCCGTTCGGCCCGCGCAATCCGCGTCGCGGCGGTGCTGCGCTCATATTCGGCGGCGAGATGGAGCAAGCGCCGGTTGCCGATCACCGCGGCCAGCCGGCCGCCGCGCGTGAGGATCATGCCCTCGCTGCCGTTGGCGGCGCGATAGGTGTGGATCAGCGTGCCGACATCGGTGGCGATCTCGGCCACCGGGCAGGGCCGGACATGGCGCACCACACCGTGCCCGAAATAGGGGTTGCGCAGCAGCGCATGCCCGAACGGATTGAGCAGCAGCCGCCGCACGTCCTTCTCGAAGATCGCGCCGACCGGGCGATGCGCGGCGTCGACGACGGGCATCAGCCGCAGATCGATGTCCGAGTTGAACAGATCGACTGCCTTGAACAGCGAATCGTCGAGCGTCAGCCAGGGCGGATCGGCCTCGATGCCGGTGAGCCAGCCCGGATTCGGGTCCGACTGCGGGGGAAGTGGTGCGACCTTCATACCGCTCGTGCCTAGGGCCCGTTGGTAAAGACGAGCTTCACCGTTGGTTACACCAGCGTGACAATCGCAACTTTTTCGCGTTGCGGCGAATGCAGGCGCGGCGTAGAGGCGCCGCCGTGACGGGTGTCCCCCGCGAGGGGGATGAAAAGGGAACTCGGTTCGAACCCGAGGCTGCCCCCGCAACTGTAACCGGCGAGCGTTCGCGCCATCACGCCACTGGAGCACATCCGGGAAGGCGGCGCGAATGTAACGACCCGGGAGCCAGGAGACCTGCCGGTCACAGTCGATTCCTTCGCGCGGGCGGGGTGCACCGGGCGAACGAGGGCGTGCCCTCGCGTGAGCGACACCGTTAACCGGGCTGCCACGCCAGTTTCAGGCGAGACGACCCCAGACAAAGGTGTCTTGCCGTGACCAGGTTCAGGCTGTTTCCTCACGCCGCGGCGGCATTGCTGCCGGCCGACGAACGGGCATGATGAAACGCGCTGTGCTTCTCTGCCTGCTGGCAGCCGGATGCGCGGCGCAACCTTCGCCGCGGGGCGGCGGGATCGTTTCGCTCAATCCGTGCGCCGACGCGATGCTGGTCGAACTGGTCCCGCCCGGCCGCATCGCCGCGATCAGCCATTATTCGCGCGATCCCGCGGCCTCCTCGATCGCTCCCGAAGTCGCGGCACGCCTGCCCGTCAACAGCGGCACCGCCGAGGAGATCATCGCGCTCCGGCCCGATCTCGCGATCATCGACAGCTTCGCTTCCGCCTCTACCCGCGAAGCCCTGGCGCGCGCCGGCGTGAAGACGCTGACGCTCGGCTGGGCCAACACGATCGAGGACAGCAAAAAACAGGTGCGCGAACTCGCCGCCGCGCTCGGCGCCGTGCCGGCCGGCGAGGCCATGATCGCCAAGATCGACGCCGCGGTCGCTGCCGCCCGCACCGATCGTCCGTCCGTCCCGGCCTTGCTGTGGATCGGCGGCAATACCGTCAACGGCGCGAACACCCTGCTCGACGAAATGATGGTCAAGGCCGGCTTCAGCGACCATGCTGCGCATTATGGACTGCAGGGCACCGGCTATCTCCCGATCGAGCATGTCGTCGCCGATCCGCCGCGCGTGATGCTGGTGCCGGATCAGGCCGGCCGCGATGCGAGCTCGCGTGCGGCGCAGATGCGCGGCTGGGCGCTCGCGCGATCGGGGGCTAACGTACACCAGGCGCGGTTCGAACGCCGCCTCGTCAATTGCGGTGGTCCGGTGATTGCCAAGGCGATGACCCGGCTTGCGGAAGTGCGGCGTGCGGTGGGGAAATGAGCGCGCTCTTGCTGCCCTCGCCCTTCCGGCGCTACGCGCCTCCCTCCCTCTCCCATCGGGAGAGGGAAGGGGCCCGCTCGGCGCAGCCGAGTGGGAAGGGTGAGGGCAGAGTATCGTGAACCGCCCCCTCCTCCTCACTCTGCTCGCAGCCCTCGTCGCCCTGCTCTTCGCCGGCTCGCTGATCGCCGGCAAGATCTGGGTCCCGCCCTCGGTCTGGTTCTCGGGTGACCCGCGCTGGTGGATCGTCGCCGAACTCCGCCTGCCCCGCGCGATCCTCGGGCTCGCGATCGGCGCGGCGCTCGGCCTGACCGGCGCGGTGCTGCAGGGCTATCTGCGCAACCCGCTGGCCGATCCGGCGGTGGTCGGCGTATCGTCCTCCGCCGCGCTCGGCGCCGTCGCCGCGATCGTCGTCTTCTCGGCCAGCGCCCCGCTCGTCATCTTCGGCGCCGCGATGCTCGCCGCGTGCGGATCGATGCTGCTGCTCGCCGGGCTGGCGTGGCGCGCCGACAGCCAGGTCGCCTTCATCCTCGCCGGCACCGTGCTCGCCAGCCTCGCCGGCGCGCTCACCGCCTTCCTGATCTCGATCGCGCCCAATCCCTTCGCCACCGCCGAGATCATCGACTGGATCATGGGCGCGCTCACCGACCGCAGCTTCGCTGAGGTCCAGCTCGCCGTGCCCTTCATCGCCGTCGGCTGCGCGCTGCTTCTCTTCACCGGCCGCGCGCTCGACGCGCTCACGCTGGGCGAGGCAGCGGCGCGCTCGCTCGGGGTACGCCTCCAGCGCACCCAATTGCTCATCGTGCTCGGTGCCGGACTTGCGGTCGGCGCCAGCGTCGCAGTGACGGGGGTGGTCGGTTTCGTCGGCCTCATCGTCCCCCATCTCCTCCGCCCGCTCACCGGCGCCAGGCCCTCGGCGCTGCTGCTCCCCGGCGCGCTCGGCGGTGCCGCATTGGTCCTCGCCGCCGACAGCCTCGTCCGGCTCGGGCCCGGGGCGGCGGAGATAAGGCTCGGCGTCGCGATGGCCCTGCTCGGCACGCCGTTCTTCTTGCTGCTCCTCCTCAAGATGCGTCGGTCGGCATGGAGCTGAG
>JASLBO010000313.1 GCA_030146605.1 Sphingomonas sp.
GCGCGGTGAAGGTCCCGTCGGGCGAGAGCGTCGCGGTCCCGCCCGCGGCTTCCACCGCCTTCTTGACCCCCGCGAAGATCGTCTCGCCATTGGGGAACAGCTCGTTGCCGTTGCCGTCGCCCTGCCAGCTGAGCGTCCAGCCGCCGGTCTGCATCCCCAGCGAGTCGGCGCCGGGGCCGGTAACCAGCACCTTCGCGCCCGCCTTGACCGGCAACACGCCTTCATTCTTGAGCAGCACCAGCGATTTGGCCGCAGCTTCGCGTGCAATCGCGCGGTGCTCGGGCGAGCCCAGCACGTCGGTCTTGCCCTCAATCGGACGTGCCGGATCGAACAGCCCGAGCTTGAGCTTGACGCGCAGGATGCGGCGCACCGCATCATCGACCCGCGCCATCGGGATCGTGCCGGCCTTGACGTGCTTCACCGTCGAATCGAACAGCCCCTTCCAGCTGTCGGGCGCCATCGCCATGTCGAGACCGGCATTGAAGGTCGCGGCGCAATCGGTGGGCGTGCAGCCGGGGATCTGGCCATGGCCGTTCCAGTCGCCGACGACGAAGCCCTCGAACCCCATCCGGCCCTTGAGCACGTCGGTGAGCAGCGACTTGTTGCCGTGCATCTTGACGCCGTTCCAGCTGTTGTACGACGCCATCACGGTCAGCGCGCCGGCCTCGACTGCGTTGGGATAGCCCGCCCCGTGGATCGCGATCAATTCTTCCTCGCTGACCCGCGTATCGCCCTGGTCGATCCCTTGCCACGTGCCGCCGTCGCCGAGGAAATGCTTGGCCGATGCGGCGACCTTGCCCTTCTGGATGCGGCCGGTGGTGGCCGGTTCGCCCTGCAACCCGCGGACCATCTCGCCGGCGAAGGAGCGGACGATCGCCGGATCCTCCGAATAGCCTTCATAGCTGCGACCCCAGCGATCATCCTGCGGCACCGCCAGCGTCGGCCCGAACGCCCAGTCGGGCCCGGCCGCCGCGGTCTCGGCCGCAGTCGCTTCGCCAATCCGCCGGATCAGCGCGGGATCGTTCGCCGCGCCGAGCCCGATATTGTGCGGGAAGATCACCGCGCCGATCACATTGTTGTTGCCGTGCACGGCGTCGACGCCAAAGATCAGCGGGATGGTCACGCCGCCGGGACGCGGCTCCATCGCAACGGCCCGAAACGCACGTGCGGTCGCCACCCAATCGGCCTGGCCCGAACGATCATTGCCCGAGAGCGGCGGCGAATTGCCGCCCGCCAGGATCGAGCCGAGCGGATATCGGCGCAGATCCTCGGGCTTGATGCTGGCGATGTCGCCCTGGATCATCTGCCCGACCTTCTGCTCGAGCGTCATCTTCGCCAGCAGATCGGAGACGCGCTTCTCGGTGGCGGGATCGATCAATCCTTCGCTCGCG
Organism: Sphingomonas sp.; assembly: GCA_030146605.1. GTDB lineage: Bacteria > Pseudomonadota > Alphaproteobacteria > Sphingomonadales > Sphingomonadaceae > Sphingomonas. Next base: position 1,392 of record JASLBO010000313.1, read on the forward strand.
GCCTTGGGCCATTTGGCGGGATCGGCGACGGTCAGCCCGCCAGACAGCGCTGTCGGCGCTTGCTGCGCCAAAACCGGCGCGACCCAGAATATCGTGCTCGCAAGCAACAGCTTCGTACCCGACCGCATCTCAGATCCTCCCTCTTGTTCTTTGTGTTAGCGATAACGCGAGTTCAGCGTCCGAGTCCAGTTGTCAGCCATCGGGCCGCCTGATCGGGACTTTGCTTGTCGGCATCGCGATCGACCAGATAATTGGCCTTGCGCATCTTCTCCACTGGAATCGCGCCGATCAGCGGACGCAGCGCCGCCTGAAACCGGCTGTCCCGGCCACGCCTCGGCGCGAGCAACAGGACCGCGTCATAACCGGGGATCGCGCTCTGGGGGTCGCTCAGCACGGCAAGCCTGTCTGCGGCGATGCGCCCGTCCGAGGAAAAAGCCGGAATCACATCGGCCTCGCCGCTCGCCAGCGCGCGGTACATGAAGGTCGGCTGATACGGCCGTGCCGACTTGAAGCTGAGGCCGTACACGCGGCGCACCGCAGCCCATTCGGGCCGTTCGAGGAATTCCACGTCGGTGGCGAAGTCGAGTTCGCCCGCCTGCCCCGCGAGATCGCTGAGGCTGACGATGCCGCGCCGCTTCGCATCGTCGCCGCGCATCGCGAAGGCATAGGCATTTTCGAACCCAAGCGATCCGAGCAGGGTCACGCCGTGGGTCGTCTTCGCCCATTTGGCGACGCCGTCGACGATCGCGTACCGCGACGGCACGTCACTGCGGCGCATCTGGTTGGTCCACAGCGTCCCCGAATAGTCGACATAGACGTCGACATCCCCCGCGGCGAGCGCTCCGAACGCCACCGCCGAGCCCAGCCCTTCGCGATATCGAACCTCATATCCAGCGGCCTCGAGGCGCTGCCCGATCAGCCGCGCCAGGATATATTGCTCGGAAAAGCCCTTGGCCCCGATCGTGACAATATCCCGCGCCGCTGGCCATGCCGGCGCCAGCGCGACAGCCGCGGCGGCCAGCAGCACGCCGAGGCTGCCCCAGACCAACCCGCGCCTTCTTCGCGCAATGCCGAACTCGGCCAGACCCAGCAGCGCATCGACCCCCAGCGCCAGCCCGGCCGCGGCGACGCAGCCGGCGAGCACCAGCGTCCAGTTCTGGGTCTGCAGCCCGGCGAAGATCAGATCACCGAGGCTCGGCTGGCCGATTGTGGTCGACAGCGTCGCCGCGCCGATCGTCCATACCGCGGCGGTGCGGATGCCCGCCATCAGCACCGGAGCGACCAAGGGGGCCTCGACCAGCCACAATTTCTGGTTGCTTGTCATCCCCATCCCGTCGGCGGCTTCGCGCACCGCGGGATCGAGATTGGCCAGCCCGGTCACGGCATTTCTGAGGATCGGCAGCAATGCGTAGAGCGAAAGCGCGAGCAGCGACGGCAGGAAGCCCAGAGCCGGGATCCCGCCGCCGACCAGCGCCGACAGCCACAACAGGATCGGGTAGAAGAGTGCGAGCAGCGCAAGGCTCGGGATCGTCTGGACGAGGCTTGCAAAGCCGAGCGCGATCCGCGCCACCGCTTTGTTGCGGGAAGACAGCACCGCCAGCGGCAGGCTGACGACCAGGCCGAGCAACAGCGCCGAGAAGGCGAGCAACAGATGCTGGGCGAGCAATTCGGGTACGCGGGCAAAGGCGGCGGTCACCTCCAAAGCTCCGCCAGCCGCTGCGCCTGTTCGCGCGGCACCGCTAGCAGCGCGTCGGCTGCGGGACCTCCGTTGCCCGACAGCAATTCGCGCGGTGTCCCGTCGGCGACGACTCGCCCCGCCGCCATCACCAATACCCGGTCCGCGAGCAGCAGCGCCTCGGCCATGTCGTGCGTGACGAGGATGGTGGTGAGCCCCATCCGGTCATGCAGCGCCCGGATCGCCTTGCCGAGCCCGTCGCGCGTCACCGGATCGAGCGCGCCGAACGGCTCGTCCATCAGCAGCAGCCCCGGCCGACAGGCGAGCGCGCGCGCCACGCCTACACGCTGACGCTGCCCCCCCGAAAGCGCATCCGGCATGCGCTCCGCCAGCTCGGGCGCCAGCTCGACCAATGCGAGCAACTCGGTCACCCGCGCAGCCGGGTCGCGCTCGCCCGCCAGCCGCAGCCCGATCGCGACGTTCTGCGCCACGTTCATGTTCGGGAAGATTCCGACATTCTGGAACACATAGCCGATCCGCCGACGCAGCAGATGCGGCGGCTCGGCGTGCACCGGCGCGCCACCGATCAGCACTTCTCCCGCGCTCGGCTCGATCAGGCGGTTCACCGCCTTGAGCAGAGTCGACTTGCCCGACCCGGAGGCACCGACCAGCGCGACGAAACTGCCCGTCGCGACCTCCAGCGACACGCCGTCCACCGCCTTCACGCCGCCGGAATAGACCTTACTGACATTTTTGAAGGTAACGCTGCGGCTTTGCTCTGGCATCGGCGGCTTTTGTGCGGGATGAAGTTCAAAAGGTCAAAACGGGGGGACGGAATGCCGGGCGAGAAAGCGATCTTCATCACCGGCGGGGCATCGGGGATCGGCCGGGCGGTCGCCACATTGTTCGCCGCGCGCGGCTGGCGCGTCGGCCTCGCCGACGTCAATGCTGCCGGGCTGGAGGCGACGCGGGCGACGCTCCCCGCCGGCATGGCGACCACCCACGTCATGGACGTCCGGAACCGCGACCAGTGGCGCGACGCGCTCGCCGCGTTCGCCGAAGCCAGCGGCGGACGGCTGGACGTGCTGTTCAACAATGCCGGTATCGCGGTCGGCGGCGCCCTCGCCGGGGCGACCGATGACGAGATCGACCGCATCGTCGGGATCAATCTGGTCGGCGTGATCAACGGCGCCCGCACGGGCCACGCCTTCCTCAAGGCGACTCCCGGCTCGGCTCTGGTCAACACCGCCTCGGCTGCGGCGATCTACGGATCGAGCGGGCTCGCGCTGTACGCCGCGGTCAAATTCGGGGTGCGCGGCCTGTCCGAGGCACTCGACGCCGAATGGGCCGCCGACGGGATCAAGGTCCGCGTGGTCATGCCGAGCTTCATCGACACGCCTCTGCTCGATTCGAACGTCTCGGGCACCAATCACACCGCGCGCGACTCGGTGCGCGCCGCCGGGCTGGAATTCACGCCGCTCGATCAGGTCGCGGAGGCGATCTGGAGCGGTATCGAGCGCGACAAGGTGCATGTCGTAATCGGCAAGACCGCACGCCGCCTCGCTTTCGCGTCGCGATGGATGCCGGCGACACTGCGCAAGCAGATGCGCCGCGCCGCGATTCGCTAAAGCAAGGCGTCGATCGCCTGCGCCATCGTGATGTCGCGCTGCGAGAGCCCGCCGGCGTCGTGGGTGGTGAGCAGGATGTCGACCCGGTTCCACACATTGGACCATTCGGGATGGTGATCGGCCTTTTCGGCGAGCAATGCCACGCGGGTCATGAAGCCGAAGGCTTCATTGAAGTCCTTGAAGCTCAAACATCGGGTGATCGCATCGCGGCCCTCGTCCCAGCTCCACTCCGGAATCGCGGCCAGCGACTCGCGCCTGTGCCCCTCGGTCAGCCGTGCCACCATGATCGCCTCCTTGCCCCGCCTTCACCCCTCCGCCTATGGGTTCGCGGATGAGCGGGCAAGCGGCTTCCCACGCGCCGGACGCGGCAACGATCGAGGCGCTCGCCCGCGACGCGCTCGCCCGCATCCCCTCGCCTTTCGCCGAACATCTCGCCGACGTCGTGCTGATCGTCGAGGAATTCGCCGATGACGAGACGCTCGACGCAATGGGGATCGAAGATCCCTTCGAGCTGACCGGCCTCTATCACGGCCGCCCGGTTGGCGAGAAATCGTCCTTCGATTCGGGCGGCCTGCCCGATCGCATCCATCTGTATCGCCGCGCGATTCTCGACGAATGGTGCGACACCGGGGTGAGCCTCGAAGCTCTGGTCGGCCATATCGTGGTGCACGAGGTCGGCCATCATTTCGGCCTGTCCGATGCCGACATGCACGCGCTGGAAGATGCCGCCGGGTGAGCGCCGGCCTGACCTTCGCCCAGATCGCATGCGCCCGCGGCGGGCGATTGCTGTTCGAAGGGCTGGACTTCGCGCTCGCCCCCGGCGAGGCGGCCCTGGTCACCGGGCCCAACGGCGCCGGCAAGTCGAGCCTGATCCGCATTGCCGCAGGGCTGCTCCCGCCCGCTGCAGGACGCGTGACCGGCACCGGTGCGCGCGCGCTGCTCGCCGAGACCGCCGCACTCGATCCCGAGCTCGCGCTTGCCGCGGCGCTGCGTTTCTGGGCGCGGATCGACGGACGTCCCGCCGCAGTCGAAGCGGCGCTGGCCGCGGTCGGCCTCGAAACGCTGGCGCAAGTGCCGGTGCGGCTGCTGTCGACCGGCCAACGCCGCCGGGCGGCATTCGCCCGGGTGGTGGCGAGCGGCGCGCCGGTGTGGCTGCTCGACGAACCCGCCAACGGCCTCGATTCGCAATCCGTGTGCACCCTTGAGCGGCTGATCGCCGCTCACCGCAGCGGCGGAGGCATCGCGCTGGTGGCGACGCATCTGCCGATTGCGCTGCCGAATGCGCAGGAGGTGCGGCTATGAGCCCCTTCGCCGCGATCGTCTGGCGCGAACTGCGGCGGGCGTGGAGCAGCGGCGGGCTGTTGATGCCGATCGCCTTCTTCCTGCTCGTCGCGATCCTGTTCCCGTTCGCGATCGGCCCCGACGCCAGGCTGCTCGCGCGCGTCGGCGGCGGGGTGGTCTGGGCGGCGGCATTGCTTGCGGCATTGCTTCCGGTCGAGCGGCTGGTGACCCCCGATACCGAAAGCGGCGTGCTCGACCAGTTCGCCGCGCGCGGGCTTTCCGACACCGGGGTGGCGGCTGCGAAGATGGTCGGCCACTGGCTCGGCTTCGCGCCGGCATTGCTCGTCGCGACACTGATCGCCGCGGCGCTGCTGCACCTGCCGGCCAGCGCCTTGCTGCCCCTGCTCGCCGGCCTCGCGGTCGGCACGCCCGGGCTCGCCGCGCTCGGCGTCGCCACTGCGGCTTTGGTCGCGGGGCTGCGCGGCGCGGGTGCGCTGGCGGGGCTGGTGATGCTGCCCTTCGCCGTGCCGCTGCTGATCTTCGGCGCGGGCGCGAGCGGCGACCAGCCGGGCGCCTTCAAGCTGCTCGCGGCGGTGAGCCTGTTGCTGGTGGCGGGCTGCCCGTTCGTCGCGGGAGCAGCGATCCGGATGGGCCGGAGCTAGAGCGGGATGACGTGTCTGGATTCACTCCTCCGTTCGGCCTGAGCTTGTCGAAGGCCGCGCTCCCCAGGCGATACGCTCGCGGACAGAAGCCCTTCGACAAGCTCAGGGCGAACCGGGCGCGCCAACCGGGCCGGACGCCGCCCTAGCGGCTCCACCGTGCGAAGATCGCGGTCGGCAGCTCCAGCCCGCGCGCCTCTTCGCGCACCGTCAACTCGCCGGCTTCGACCTTGCCGCCGAGATCGCCGAACGACTGACGCACCAGCTCGCCGATCGCCAGCGCCGACATGCGGACCGCGTACACCGTGAGGAACAGGAAGCGCGATTCGGCGTCGAGCAGCTTGCGCGTATCGGCGATCAGCGCGGGCAGCCCTTCCTCGAGCTTCCACACCTCGCCATTGGGGCCGCGCCCCCATTTGGGCGGATCGAGGATGATCCCGTCATAGCGCCGCCCGCGCCGCACCTCGCGCGCGACGAACTTGCCGGCATCGTCGATCATCCAGCGGATGGGCTTGTCCTCCATCGCCGACAGCGCCGCATTGGCCTTGCCCTCCGCGACCGATTTCTTCGACGCATCGACATGCGTCATCCGCGCGCCCGTGGCCGCCAGCGCGAGCGTGCCGACGCCGGTATAGCCGAACAGGTTCATGCACTCGGCTTCGGGCTTGTCGGCGATTTGCCCGCGCATCCAGTTCCACACGGGCGCCATGTCCGGGAAGAAGCCGAGATGGCGGAACGGCGTGGTCTGCGCAGTGAAGCGGACCTCCTCCCACGCCAGCGGCCAGCCTTCGCGCGGGACGGGCTGGTGAAAATGCCAGCGCCCGCCGCCCTCGTCATCGGGTGCCGGGAGGAACTCGCCATGCGCGTCCCAGTCCTCCTGAGCGGGCGCCCACATCGCCTGCGGTTCTGGGCGGATGAAGCTGTATTGGCCGTAGCGCTCGAGCTTGCGGCCATGGCCCGAATCGATCAGCCCGTAATCGGCCCAGGGCTCGCCGGTGAGAGTGATGAGGTCCATGCATCGTCCATAGAAGGACGCGTGCGTTTCTCAATCCTTCGCCGGGGGAGGATCAGGGACGCGGCGTCGCCCGCCCGGCGATATAGGCAGTCACCGCCTCGAAAGTGGCGGGGAGCTCGTCGTAGCGCTCCTGCCGCTCGTGCAGGTCGCCGAGCCGCGCCGGCACCGCGGGCCGCAGCCCGGTGGCGCGTTCGACGGCGTCGGCGAACTTGGCAGGGTGCGCGGTGGCAAGCGTCACTACGGGGACATCCGCCGGCAGTTCGGCGCGCCGGGCGGCGGCGAGGCCGATCGCGCTATGCGGGTCGAGCACTTGCCCCGCTTCCGTAAAACCCCAGCGCATCGCCTCGTTCATCGCGTCCGAATCGATCCGGTCGCTGGCGAACAGCGCCGCCGCGCCTTCGCGCTGGACATTGGTGAGTTGCATCGCACGGCTCCCCTCGAAGCCGCGCATCTGATCGCCGATCGGTGCCCCGGCGAGATCGGCAAGCAGCCGTTCGAAATTCGAGCTGACCTGAATGTCCATCGAAGGCGCCGCGGTGGGCGTCACAATGCCGGTCGAATAATCGCCCGAGGAAAGCGCGCGGTGGAGGATGTCGTTGACGTTGGTCGCGACGACGAGCTTCGCGATCGGCAGCCCCATCTTCGCCGCGACATAGCCCGCGAACACGTCGCCGAAATTGCCGGTGGGCACCGAAAAGGCCACGGCCTTGCCGGGCGCGCCGAGCCGCACCGCAGCGTAGAAATAATAGACCACCTGCGCCATCAGCCGCGCCCAGTTGATCGAATTGACCGCCGTCACCTGGAAGCGGCCGGCAAAGGCCGGGTCGTTGAACATCGCCTTCACCAGCGCCTGGGCGTCGTCGAAGCTGCCTTCGATCGCGATGTTGTGGACGTTGGGCGCCAGCACCGTGGTCATCTGGCGGCGCTGGACTTCGGACACGCGCCCCCTGGGGTGGAGCATGAAGATGTCGACGCCGATGCGCCCGGCAACCGCGTCGATCGCCGCGCTGCCGGTATCGCCCGAAGTCGCGCCGACGATGGTGAGATGCGTCGATCCGCCGATCAGGAACTTCTCGAACAGTAGCCCGAGCAGCTGGAGCGCAACGTCCTTGAAGGCCAGCGTCGGCCCATGGAACAATTCGAGCAGCCAATGCTGGTGGTCGAGCTGGACCAGCGGGGTGACCGCGGCGTGCGAGAAGCGCCCATAGGCCTCGGTGCACAGATCCCGCAATTCGTCCTCGGACAGGTCCGGGCTGACGAAGGGCAGCATCACCCGGACGGCGGTCTCGACATAAGACAGGCCGGCAAGCCCGGCGATCTCGTCGCGCGTGAAGCTCGGCCATGTCTCGGGGACGTACAGCCCGCCGTCGCTGGCGAGCCCCGCCAGCGTGACGTCGCGAAAGCCGAGCAGGGGCGCGGCGCCTCGGGTGCTTTGATAGCGCATGGCCGCGGGTTAGCTGCAGGTTTCGGCAGCGGCAAGCCAAGCAAAACTCCCGTCCCTGAAAGGAGGGGCTGGGGGTGGGTAGCGAAGCGTCCGGCTCGATGCCGGTGCTTCGCTTTATGCCCCTGGCGTCGGAGGCCCGCTGGCGCTCGCACCCACCTCCGACCCCTCGCTTTCAGGGAGGGAAGAAGATGGTTTCCGCCCGCGCCAGCGCAGCGCCAGCACGTAGATCACGCTCGCCACCGCGGCGAACAGGAACCATTGCACGCCGTACGCCAGATGGTTGTTGGGCACAGAGGACAGGTCCGGCGCGGCATTCGGCGCGAGCCCCGGGGCGGGCGTGTCCGCCACCAGCAGCAGCCGCTTCGGGCTATGATCGAACATCGAAGCGAGCATCGAGCGGCCGTCCGGCGCGTGGCTGATGGAGCCGCGCACTGCCCCGCCCTTCCACACCGGTCTGGCCAGCGGATCCCGCGTCGTGCCGAGCTGGACCAGCATCCCCGGGCCCTCGGCACCGCCGGTGCGGCATTCGACGATGAAGCGGAAGCCCGCGCTCCCTGCGCCGGTGAGCCTGCTCGATACCGGCTGCACGCAATAGCCGTGCGCCTTGCGGAACAGCAACTGGTCGTCGGGAAGCCGCGGAAAGGCGATCTCGGGCTTGGCGGGATTGGCCGCCAACTGCGCGAGCGCGGCCTCCTTCTGCGGCTTGCGGATCACCAGCTGCCACAGCCCGAGCCCGATCATCGCAGCGACGGCGAGCGCGACGATCGCGGTGGAGACAAGCGGAATGCGCCGCATCACCGATCCGTCCTGCCGCCGCGGGTCCAGAAACGATCAGAGGGAGGCAGCGTGGTGCTGCCTCCCTCATATGGCGTATTCGAGTTGCCGGACACGCTCAGTGCACCGGCGCGCCCCAGCCGCCCCAGACATAAATCGAGGCGAAGAGGAACAGCCACACCACGTCGACGAAATGCCAATACCAGGCCGCAGCCTCGAAGCCGAAATGCTGCCGCGGCGTGAAGTGGCCCTTATAGACCCGCACGAGGTTGACGATCAGGAAGATCGTGCCGACCAGCACATGGAAGCCGTGGAAGCCGGTCGCCATGAAGAAGGCGCCGCCATAGCTCGAGCCGTGCTCGCTCGCCGCTTTGAACGGGAATGGCGATTCCACATATTCATACGCCTGGATGCTGCTGAACAGCAGGCCGAGGATGATCGTCAGCCACAGGCCCTTCTTGACGCCGTCATTCTCGCCGACCCCGATCAGACCCCACAGGCCCTTCATAGCGCCGCCGCGCTGATTGTGGACCAGCGCGTGGTGCGCCCAGGTCACGGTGCAGCCCGAGCAGAGCAGGATCAGCGTGTTGAGCAGCGGGAATTGCAGCGCGTCGACGACGTGCATGCCCTTGGGGGGCCATTGGCCACCGACCGCCTCGACCGTCGAGGGAAACAGCGCAAAATCGAACCATGCCCAGAACCAGCCGACGAAGAACATCACTTCGGAGGCGATGAACAGGATCATGCCGTAACGCAGATGCAGCTGGACGATCGGCGTGTGATCGCCGGCATGCGCTTCCTTGATCACGTCGGCCCACCAGCCGAAGAACGTGATCAGGATGCCCGCGACGCCGGCGAAGAACACGAGGTTCGCCGCCGGCATGCTGTGCATCCACATGATCGCGCCCGAAGCGAGCACCAGTGCCGCCATCGATCCGAACAACGGCCAGATGCTCGGCGGAAGGATGTGATATTGATGGTTTTTGGCACCCGCCATCGGCTCGTCCCTGTTTCTTAGGTTTGGGGCGTCTCTAGCTTGCAGTCTTGCCGGAATCTACCGGGTAAAATGTGTAGGAGAGCGTGATCTCCTCGATGTCCCGCGCGTCGGGATCCTTCCGGATCGCCGGGTCGACGTAGAAGATCACCGGCATGCGGACCTCCTCCCCCGGCTGGAGCGTCTGCTCGGTGAAGCAGAAGCACTGGATCTTGGTGAAATATTTGCCCGCCACCGCGGGGGTGACGTTGAACGTTGCCGTGCCGGTGATCGGCTTGTCCGACAGATTCTTGGCCTTGAAGAACGCCATGTCGCGGCCGCCTACGTCGATCGTATCGGCGCGGCGCTCGGGCGTGAACTTCCACGGCAGCTTCGGGCTGACATTGCTGTCGAACGCCACCGTGATCTTCTCGCCGGTCGTGCCCGGCGCGCGCAGCCCGCGCTGGGTGGTGCCGTTGAGCCCGGTGACTTCGCAGAACATGCGGTAGAGCGGCACGCTCGCGAAACCGACGCCGGTCATCGTGCAGACGCCGAGCCCGGCGAACAGCGCGGTCCGCAGATTACGGTTCATCCGCCGTGCGCGATCTGCATCTTCACGATCGAGATCGCGAAGACGAGGATGACGAAGGCGCCGAGCAGCAGCCCCATGATCCGCGCGCGCGAACGCTGGCGGGCGCGGATCAGATCGGTCGAATCATTGTCGGTCATGCAAGCCACCTATCGACGACGAGCGCGCCGAACATCAGGAACAGATAGAGGATCGAATATTTGAACAGCCTTTTCTCGGGCACCATCGCGTCGGCCTCGCCCGAACGGCGCAGCGCGACCTGCGCGACGAGGCCAAGGAAGATCGCATTGAGCGCCACCGCCGACCAGCCATAGATCGCGCCGGTCAGTCCGAGCGGCCAGGGCGCGATCGCCGCTGCGACCATCGGCAGCGTATAGAGACCGATCTGGATCCGGGTCGAGCGCTCGCCCGCCACCACCGGCAGCATCGGCACGCCGGCATTGGCATAATCGGTCTTCACGAACAGCGCGAGCGCCCAGAAATGCGGCGGCGTCCACAGGAAGATCAGCGCGAAGAGCAGGCCCGGCAACAACGCGACATCGCCGGTCGCCGCAGCCCAGCCGATCAGCGGCGGAAAGGCCCCCGCCGCACCGCCGATGACGATGTTCTGCGGGGTCCGGCGCTTGAGCCAGATCGTGTAGACGAACACGTAGAACAGGATCGACACGGCGAGGATCAGCGTCGCCGCGAGGTTGATCGCGAAATACATCAGGGCGAGGCTGAAACAGGCGAGCCCCACGCCGAAATGCAGCGCCGACTGGCGGTCCATCCGCCCCGCCGGAAGCGGGCGCTGCTGCGTCCGCTTCATCTTCGCGTCAAGATCGGCCTCATACCATTGGTTGAGCGCCCCCGCGGCACCCGCGCCCAATGCGATGCACAGGATCGCCGTGAAGCCGAGGATCGGATGGATCGGCACGGGCGCCGCGAGCATCCCGCACAGCCCGGTGAATACGACGAGCGTCATCACCCGCGGCTTGGTGAGCGCAAGGAAGTCGCGCCAGTCGGCGGGAAGCGTGAGCGGGGCGGCGGTGGTGGTCATGACTCGCTGCGGCCTATAAGCTGCGGTTGGACAAGGTGAAAGGGCTGCATTGTCTCACCCCCACGCCGGCGTTAGCCTCGCGGAGTACGAGCAGGGGCGATGAAGCAGATACTTTCCTATGGCACATTGCTGGCGGCAGGAATGCTGGCGCTGCAATGGCTCGATTATCAGCGACTCGCGCGCACCCATTTCGCCGACATCTATCTGTTCCTGTTCGCCGCGGGCTTTCTCGTGCTCGGCGTGGTGCTCGGCGTGCGCGTGTTCGCCCGGCCGGTGCCCGCACCGTTCGACGGCAACCCGCAGGCGCAGGCGACGCTGGGGATCAGCCCGCGC
>JASLBO010000322.1 GCA_030146605.1 Sphingomonas sp.
GTCGAGACATTGTACCGCCGCTACAAGACCGACCCGAATGCGATCGAGCCGGGCTGGCGGCAATGGTTCGAGGGCCTCGACAACACTGCCCAGGGCCCGAGCTGGGCGAATCCGCGCTGGCCGCTGAGCGAGACCGACGCGCTGACCGCGGGGCTCGACCCGACCCAGATGGAACCGGCGCCCAGGCCGGCCAAGCCCGGCGCTGCGGCCAGGCCCGCCGCGCCGTCGCAGGACGACATCGTCAAGGCCGCGGGGGATTCGATCCGCGCGATGCTGCTGATCCGCACCTATCGGGTGCGCGGCCATCTCGCCGCCAATCTCGATCCGCTCGGCCTTTCCCGGCATGAGATTCCGCAGGATCTGCGCACCGAATATCACGGCTTCCCGGACAGCGATCTCGATCGTCCGATCTATCTCGGCGGCGTGCTCGGGCTGCAATGGGCGACCGTGCGCGAGATCGTCGACATCCTTCGTGCCAATTACTGCGGCAATGTCGGCCTCGAATATATGCACATCGCCGATGTCGAGGAGCGTCGTTTCCTCCAGGAGCGGATGGAGGGCAAGGACAAGGCGATCACCTTCACGCCCGACGGCAAGAAGGCGATCCTCTCCAAGGTGATCGAAGCCGAGCAATGGGAGAAATTCCTCGGCCGCAAATATGTCGGCACCAAGCGCTTCGGGCTCGACGGCGGCGAAGCGATGATCCCCGCGCTCGAGGCGGTGATCAAATATGGCGGCTCGATGGGCATCCGCGAGATCGTCTACGGCATGGCGCATCGCGGCCGCCTAAACGTCCTCGCCAACGTCATGGCCAAGCCGTTCCGCGTGATCTTCCACGAATTCGGCGGCGGCAGCGCCAACCCCGATGACGTCGCCGGCTCGGGCGACGTGAAATATCATCTGGGCACCAGCACCGATCGCGAGTTCGACGGGATCAGCGTCCATATGTCGCTGGTCGCCAACCCGTCGCATCTCGAAGCGGTGAACCCGGTCGTCCTCGGCAAGTCGCGTGCGTTGCAGACGCTGCGCAGCGACCTCGTCGAGCACGAGCAGGTCCTGCCCGTGCTCATCCATGGCGACGCGGCGTTCGCGGGCCAGGGCATCGTCTGGGAGTGCCTCGGCTTCTCGGGCATCCGCGGCTACAATACCGGCGGCTGCATCCACTTCGTCATCAACAACCAGATCGGCTTCACGACCAGCCCGCAATTCGCGCGCTCTTCGCCTTACCCGTCGGACGTTGCAAAGGGCGTCCAGGCGCCGATCCTGCACGTCAACGGCGACGATCCCGAAGCGGTGACCTTCGCGTGCAAGGTGGCGATCGAATTCCGCCAGAAGTTCAAGCGCGACGTCGTGATCGACATGTGGTGCTATCGCCGCTTCGGCCACAATGAAGGCGATGAGCCGAGCTTCACCCAGCCGTTGATGTACGCCAAGATCAAACAGCACCCGCCGGTCAGCGAAGTCTATGCCAGGCGCCTCGCCGCCGAGGGCGTTGCTGACCAGGCATTCGTCGACGAGAAGATCCACCAGTTCACGACGCTGCTCGAAGGCGAGTTCGAGGCGGGCAAGTCGTACCTCCCCAACAAGGCGGACTGGTTCGCCGGCCGCTGGTCGGGCCTCGGCGCGCCTGCCGATGCCGAAAACGCCCGGCGAAGCGTCGATACCGGCATCGAGAAGAAGCTGTTCGACAGCCTCGGCCGCACGCTGACCGAAGTCCCCGCCGACCTCGAGATCCACAAGACGCTCGGCCGCGTGCTCGATGCCAAGCGCGAGATGTTCAGGTCGGGCGAGAATTTCGACTGGGCAACCGGCGAGGCGCTGGCGTTCGGCGCGTTGCTCTCCGAAGGCTTCGGCGTTCGCCTCTCGGGGCAGGATTCGGGTCGCGGCACCTTCAGCCAGCGCCATGCCGTCTGGGTCGATCAGAGGACCGAAGCCAAATATGTGCCGCTGCAGACCATCCCGCACGGCAATTTCGAAGTGCTCGACAGCCCCTTGAGCGAATATGGCGTGCTCGGCTTCGAATATGGCTATGCCTCGGCCGATCCGAAGGCCCTGGTCCTTTGGGAGGCGCAGTTCGGCGATTTCGTCAACGGCGCGCAGATCATGATCGATCAGTTCATTGCGTCGGGCGAAGCCAAGTGGCTGCGCGCCAACGGCCTCGTGATGCTGCTCCCGCACGGCTATGAAGGCCAGGGCCCCGAGCACAGCTCGGCGCGCCCCGAGCGCTTCCTCCAGTTGTGCGCGCAGGACAATATGCAGGTGGTTAACATCACCACCCCGGCGAACTATTTCCACCTGCTGCGCCGCCAGATGCACCGCAATTTCCGTAAACCCCTGGTGCAGATGACGCCCAAGTCGCTGCTCCGCCACAAGATGGCGGTGTCGAAGGCAGAGGATTTCCTCGGCGACACCCACTTCCAGCGCATCCTCTCGGATCCTTCGGCACCCGCCGATCAGGACGTGAAGCGCGTCGTTCTTTGCACCGGCAAGGTCGCTTACGACCTGATCGAGGCGCGCGACGCCGCGGGCGACCAGAACACTGCGATCATCCGGATCGAGCAGCTCTATCCCTTCCCGGGCGAGCCGCTCACCGCGCGCCTCATGCGCATGACCAACCTCGAAGAAGTGGTCTGGGCGCAGGAAGAGCCGAAGAACAACGGCTATTGGTTCTTCGTCGAGCCGTTGATCGAGCAGTCGCTGATCGACGCGGGCGTCAGGCCGCAGCGTCCGCGTTATGCCGGCCGCGCCGCGGCGGCGTCGCCCGCCACCGGGCTGATGAAGCGCCACCAGATGGAACAGGCCGCGCTCGTCGCCGACGCGCTCGGCCACAATGTCCGCGAAGAGATTCGCCGGACCCGCAAGTCCTAACGAGGAAGAGAAGATGGCAGACGTTAAGGTCCCGGTCCTCGGCGAGTCGATCACCGAAGCGACACTCGGCGAGTGGCTCAAAAATCCGGGCGACGCGGTCAAGCTCGACGAGCCGATCGCCAGCCTCGAGACCGACAAGGTTTCGGTCGAGGTCCCCAGCCCGGTCGCGGGCTTGATGGGGGACCAACTGGTCAAGGTCGGCGATACCGTCGCGGTCGGCGCAGTAATCGCGACCGTCGGCGAGGGTGGCGGTGCCGCTGCGGTACCCGCGTCTCCCGCGGCACCCGCACCCGCACCCGCACCCGCCGCACCCGCACCCGCCACAACCGGCGAGCAGACCGGGCCGGGCGAACAGGTCCGCGAACGCGGAGCCGACGCCGCCGCACTGTCGCCATCGGTGCGCCGCGCGGTACTCGAAACCGGTGTCGATCCCTCGACCGTTCAGGGCACCGGCCGCGACGGCCGCCTGACCAAGGACGACGTGGTCGCCGCCGCAGCCGCCAAACCCGTCGCTGCGCCTGCCCCGGTGCCGGCCCCCGCCGCTGCCCCGGCACCCTCGGGCGGCCGCAAGGAAGAGCGCGTCCGCATGACGCGCCTGCGCCAGACCGTCGCCAGGCGCCTCAAGGAAGCGCAGAACACCGCCGCGCTGCTGACGACGTTCAACGACGTCGACATGACCGAAGTCATCGCCGCGCGGACGAGGTACAAGGACCTTTTCGAGAAGAAGCACGGCGTCCGTCTCGGCTTCATGGGCTTCTTCGTGAAGGCCGCGGTCCAGGCGCTGCGCGACATCCCGTCGGTCAACGCGTCGATCGAAGGCGAAGAGATCGTCTATCACGATTATGCCGACATCTCGGTCGCGGTCTCCGCACCGCAGGGCCTCGTCGTCCCCGTGATCCGCGACGCGCAGGACCTGTCGGTCGCCGGCATCGAAAAGACGATCGGCGATTTCGGCAAGCGCGCCAAGGAAGGCACGCTCAAGATGGACGAGATGAAGGGCGGCACCTTCACCATCTCCAACGGCGGCGTGTTCGGCTCGCTGATGTCGACTCCGATCATCAACCCGCCGCAGAGCGCCGTGCTCGGCCTTCACCGCATCGAGGACCGCCCGGTGGTTCGCGACGGTCAGGTCGTCGTCCGCCCGATGATGTATCTGGCGCTCAGCTACGATCACCGCCTGATCGACGGCCGCGAGGCCGTGACGTTCCTCGTCGCGCTCAAAAATGCTATCGAGGATCCGACGAGGCTGCTGATCGACCTGTGAGGCGATGATGAACTGGCGTGACCGTATCCATTCGGACCCGGACATCCTCGGCGGCAAGCCGGTGGTGAAGGGTACGCGGATTTCGGTCGAGCTGGTTCTCGAATATTTG
>JASLBO010000331.1 GCA_030146605.1 Sphingomonas sp.
TAAATAGGTGATGCTCGGATCGTTGACCGGCTTGAGCCAATAGGCCTCGGCCTCTTCGGGAATGTTCTTCCGGGCCTCGAACCCCGGCGCGCCCTGGGCCCACAGCGCGATACGTTGCGGCGCGGCGGGCGGCTGTTGCGCCATTGCGGGCGACGCAAGGAAGGCAAACGCCCAGGCGAGGGCGGCAAGCAGCTTGGTCATGAGCCTCTCCGATAAACGCCATCTTCGCGCGGCATCCGTGCGTATGGTAGCGGTAACACAATCAGAGTCAAACCGGTGCTGGCGTGCGACGGGAAACAGCGAATCTTCAGAATCGCCGTGCTATGTCTGCAGCATGCGCATCGGCGTCATGTTCCTCGCTCTGTGTCTCGCCAGCTGCGTAGGCGATGATCGTCATGATCGGCCCGCGATCCGCGAGCGCGCAGCGGGGCCGATCACGCTCAATCGCCCGACGCCGCGCGAGACGCAGCAATGCTTCGCCGATCTTTCGCGGGAGCGAATCCGCTATTCGGCGCTGCCTGACCGCGACTTTGGCGGGGGCTGCATCGTCACCGGCGCGGTGCATTTGCTCGACATCGGCGTGCCGGTGACCAACCTGAAGTCGATGCGCTGCCCGCTCGCGCGCAGCTTCACGGCGTGGGTACGCTTCGCCGTGGCACCGGCGGCGAAGCAGCTCCTCGGCAGCGAACTCGTCCGCGTCGAGAGCTTCGGCACCTATTCGTGCCGCGCGATCATCGGCAGGGCCGCCGCGTCGGCGCGGATGTCCGAACATGGTCTCGGTAATGCCGTCGACGTGGGCGGGTTCGTCCTCGCCGACGGGCGCAAGGTGCGGGTCGAGACCGGCTGGAAATCGGACGATCCCGCGGTGCGCGAATTCTTCGAGGTGATCCACAAATCGGCGTGCAAGCGCTTCAAGACCGTGCTCGGTCCCGATTATAATGCGGCGCACTACAATCACCTGCATCTCGACATGGGGCGCGGCCCGTTCTGCGCTTAACCTAGACGTTTGCAGCGGGTCCGCGATCGGCCTAAGCCGGCCCGAATGAGCAACGATACACGCGTCCCGAGCCGCGTCTTCCGCCCCGCGCAGCAGGAAGCCGAAGACGCCAACACCAACAGCGGCACGCCCCAGACCGAGCATCCGGCTTACCGCCTCGCCTTTCAGGACATGGATTTCCTGCTGCGCGAGGATCTTCGGCCGGTGCGCTTTCAGCTCGAGCTGCTCAAGCCGCAATTGATCCTCGACGCGGCCAACATCGCCTCGACCTTCGTAGTCTACGGGTCGGCGCGGATCCCCGAGCCGGAAAAGGCCAGGGCGCTGCTCGAGCTCGCCGACACCCCCGAGCAGAAGAAGGTCGCCGAGCGGCTGATCGAGAAGTCGCGTTATTACGACGTGGCGCGCGAACTCGCGCGGGCAGTGAGCAACTTCCCGCTCGACGAGGCCGGCAAGCGCCATTTCGTCGTGTGCTCGGGCGGCGGCCCGTCGATCATGGAAGCGGCCAATCGCGGCGCGCGCGACGTGGGCGCGGATACCGTGGCGCTCAACATCGTGCTGCCGCACGAACAGGCGCCCAATCCGTACGTGACGCCATCGCTGTCGATGCAGTTCCACTATTTCGCGCTGCGCAAGATGCACTTCCTGCTGCACGCCCGCGCCGTTGCGGTGTTTCCGGGCGGGTTCGGCACCTTCGACGAGAGCTTCGAGCTGCTGACGCTGATCCAGACCGGCAAGATCGATCCGATCCCGGTGCTGTTCTACGGCAAGGACTTCTGGCAGCGCGTCGTGAATTTCGAGGCGTTGTGCGAGGAAGGCGTGATCAGCCCACGCGATCTCAACCTGTTCCACTTCGTCGAGACGGCGGAAGAAGGCTGGCAGATCGTGCAGGATTTCTGGCGCGACCGCGAGACGCGCTGAACCAGGGCCCGGGTACAAACGAAGGCCGCCCGGTGAGGCGGCCTTTTCCTAGTGGTTGCTCTTCGGCAGCCCGGCCTTTTCCTCGGCCTGGATCGCCGGCTGCGGGTCCTTGGCCGGCGTGCCCTCGGCTGGAGTCGCCTGATTGGAGACTTCGGACGGATCGGCGCCCGCGGCGACGTTCGCCTGCGCGGCGGCATCGGCGGCCGGCTCCTCGCCCGCGGCGGGTGCCGCCGGAAGCGGCAGGTTCGAACCCTGCGCATTGAGATAGGCGATCACGTTCGCGCGGTCCTGCGGATTGGCGATGCCGGCGAAGGTCATCTTGGTGCCCGGCGCATATTTGCGCGGGCTGGCCAGCCACGAATCGAGCGCGTCGAAGGTCCAGGTGCCCGGAACGCTCTTGAGCGCGTCCGAATAGGCAAAGCCCGGGACGTGACCGTGCGCCTTGCCGACCGAAGCATAGAGGTTCGGACCGATGCCCGATGCGCCGCCCTGGTTGATCGTGTGGCAGGCGGTGCACTGCTTGAACACGTCGGCGCCCTTGGCGACATCGGCAGCGGCAAGGCGGGTGGCGATCGGCGCGACCGCAGCGGCGCCGCCTTCGCCGGCATCCTCGACGCCTTCGATCGCATAGCCCATCTTTTCGGGCCGTTCCGAGTGGAACACGATGCCGCTCACGATCGACAGGCCGAGCGCCGCAATGCCGCCCGCCAATGCCCAGCCCGCAATCGTATTGAACCGATCGTCCATCACATGCCCCTAAAGGAAAGTCGTTCGCCCTTTAGGCTGCGGTTTTTGCTATCGCAAGCCGGGGTTGCCGCGGGGAACGCACACCCCTAACGCCCGATCCCATGGAGAATTTCGCCGCCCCCGCACGTCCGATCGTCGCCGCGATGATCGCCAAGGCCTCCGCCGAGCCGCAGCGGGCGGTGGCGTTCCAGGGCGCGCCGGGCGCCAATTCGCACATCGCGGTGCGCGAAGCCTTTGCCGACGCGCTGCCGCTTCCCTGCTTTTCGTTCGAGGACGCGATCGACGCCGTGAAGGAAGGGCGCGCCGATCGTGCGATGATCCCGATCGAGAATTCGCTCCACGGCCGCGTCGCCGACATCCATTTCCTGCTCCCCGAATCGGGGCTGGCGATCACCGGCGAGCATTTCCTGCCGATCCGCTACGGGCTGATGGGCATTGGCAGCATCGATCAGGTCCGCGAGGCGATGAGCCATCCGCAGGCGCTCGGTCAGTGCCGGCATTGGCTCAAGGCGCGAGGGATCGCGCCGGTGGCCTATCCCGACACCGCCGGCGCGGCCGCAGTGATTGCCGAGATGGCCGACCCCGCCGTGGCCGCGCTTGCGCCGCCGGGTGCGGCCGAGCTCTACGGGCTCGACCTGCTCGAGACCGACCTCGCCGATGCCGAGCACAATATGACGCGCTTCGTCGTGCTGGCGCGCGACGCCGTGCCGCTGCCGGTGGAAGGACCGGTGATGACCACCTTCATCTTCGAAGTGCGCAACGTCTCGGCAGCGCTCTACAAGGCGCTGGGCGGCTTCGCGACCAACGGCGTCAACATGACCAAGCTCGAAAGCTACCAGCGCGGCGGCAGCTTCGCCGCGACCGAGTTTTATGCCGACATCGTCGGTGGCCCAGGCGATCCGGCGATCGACCGCGCGCTCGAGGAGCTCAAGTTCCACTCGAAGTGGATGCGCGTGCTCGGCACCTACCGCCAGGCGCGTGAACGCCCCTGACGGTCGAAGTTCGCTCGGCGGGGCAGAGGCAGGATGACCAGCCGGACCTATTCGAGAACCCGCCCCACCCGAACCAATGTGCCGCTCGGGTCGCTCACTGCGAATTCATAGGTGCCCCACGGCTTGCGATGGGGTGCGCCCGGCTCGATTATCAGCTCCCGAACGCGTTCGGCGATGGCATCGACGTCCTCGACATAGAGATAAAGCCCGAACGGGTTGGCTTCCAGATTCGCCGGCCACCCCTTCACGCGATTGAGATGGAGATGCCAGCCGCGCCCGTCTTCGAGGATGCGGTAATGGCCATGGTCGCTCACCACTTCGAATCCGAGCCGCTGATAGAATCGCTCGCTCGCGTCGAGATCGTCGCTGGGCAGGATCGCCACCACGCGGTGCATTTCGCTCATTCGCTCACTCCCAAAATCCTCGGCCACCCTGCACCGGCGCGCCCGGATGCACGAGTTCCAAACAGGCGCCGATCACCGCTTCCGGACGGAACGGCCCAAAAGTCCGCCGCAGCGACCGCGCTTTGGGCTACATGCAATTCGGGAGGCAGCATGGAAGAGGTCGATCCGCGCGCGAAGCGCACCCGCACCGCGATCCTCGGCGCCTTCACTGCGCTGGCCCTCAGTCGCCGCTATGAAGCGATCCGCACTGGGGACATGATCGCCGCAGCGGGCGTGGGGCGCTCGACCTTCTACGAGCATTTCCGCAGCAAGGACGAAGTGCTCGTCGCAGCGGTCGAGCCGATCCTCCACACCCTCGCCAGCGCGGCGCTCGGACGCGCGAGCCAATCGCAGATACGCGCGACCCTCGATCATGTCTGGGAACAGCGCGCAGTCGCGCGCGTGCTTTTCGAGGGCCGCACGGGGGACAAGCTCCAGCGCCGGGTCGCCGTGCTGATCGGGGTCCGGCTGCCGGCACCGGCTGCGATGCCGGCAATGGCAGCGGCCGCCGCGCAGCTGACGATGCTGCGCATGTGGGTGCGGGGCGAAGCCGCGTGCCCTGCGGCCGAACTTGCAGCGCGGATGATCGCGTGCGCGCGGTTGCTGGACGACCCAGATTAGCGCTTCTGCTTGCGCGGGAGCACTACCCCGCCAG
>JASLBO010000335.1 GCA_030146605.1 Sphingomonas sp.
TGTTCGGCCGCCTCAAAGACTGGCGGCGCGTCGCAACCCGCTACGACCGCTGTCCAACCGTCTTCTTCTCCGCCGTCGCGCTGGCAGCCACCGTCATCTTCTGGCTGTGATCAACGAGTCCTGACCCTAGTCGGCCGGGTAGAAGAGCAGCCCTGCCAGCGCGGCGAGTTCGCGCATTCCGTCGAGCTCGAGCTTGCGCGCGACGTTCGACAGATGCACGCGCACCGTGTTCTCCGCCATCAGCAGCAAGGTCGCGATGTCGCCGTTCGAGCGGCCCCAGCCGAGAAAGCGGATACAGGTGATCTCGGTCGGCGTCAGCCGGAGCAGCGCCTCGCGGTGGCGCTTGGGCACGCGCGCCGCCTCGATCATGTGCTCGCCCAGAGCAACGCGTTCGGGCGCGCCCGGCATGGCGTCGGCCTTGCGCAGCAGTTCGGCGATGGCGGCGAGGCGTTCGTCCTCGGTCATCGGCGTATGCGCGGGCACGGCGGCGCTCAATGGATCAGCCCGCGCAGGATGTTGAGGATCAGATCCGGCCGGCTGAGAATGTCGCGCGTGATCGCCTCGATGAACGAGCCGAGCAGCAGCAGGATGAGCGCAGTGGCGGCGAAGGCCTTGATCGACATCGACAAGGTGAAGACGTTGAGCTGCTGGGCGAAGCGGTTGATCAGGCCCAGCCCGAGATCGATCAGGAACAGCACGGTCAGCACGGGCGCGGCGAACAAGGTGGCGAGCACCATCAGCCGGCCGAACTCGGCCTCGAACAGGCCGAGGCCGCGCGCGTCGAGCGTCGGCATCGGCGCGGCGACCGGCCACAGCGCATAGCTCTCCATCAGGACATGGACGAGCAGCGAGAGCCCGCCCGAGAAGATGAACACGATCCCCGCCAGCCGCCCGAGGAAGGCGCCGTTGAGCGAGGTCTGGTGCCCCGACAGCGGATCGACGATCTGCGCCATCGTCGCGCCGATCTTGGTGTCGATGATCTGCCCGGCCGCCTCAAGCGCCCACAGCACCGAGCCGAAGAAGA
Organism: Sphingomonas sp.; assembly: GCA_030146605.1. GTDB lineage: Bacteria > Pseudomonadota > Alphaproteobacteria > Sphingomonadales > Sphingomonadaceae > Sphingomonas. The sequence continues at coordinate 1,025 of JASLBO010000335.1, forward strand.
AGCCGATCACCAGCCCGACGAACACTTCCTTGGCGAACATCGCCGCCCATTGCCCCGGACCCAGCATCGAAACGTCGAGCGTCGGCTGGAGCGTCATCGAGACGATGCCGAGCGAGACGAGGATCGAGTTGCGCACCATCGCGGGGATCAGATCGGGCGAGAAGATCGGCATCAGCATGAACGCGACCGCGATGCGCGCGGTCGCGATGCCGAGCAGGAGCATGGGATCGCTCCAGCCGGTCACCGCCGGATCATCGCCGGGAATTCGCTGAAGATGCGATCACTGAAGCGATAGAGTGACGCGCCGATCAGCGACGCGGTGACGAACAGGGTCAGCACGATCGCAAAGAACTTGGCGGTATATTGCAGCGTCTGTTCCTGGATCTGCGTCGCCGCCTGGACGATCGCGACGAGCAACCCCGCCACCGACGCGACGATGATCGGGGGCGCGGAGAGGATCAGCACGAGCCAGAGCGCGTCGTTGGTGAGGCTGATGAAGTCGCCGTTCATGGGGCCTCCTCAGGCATAAGACAGCACCAGCCCGTGGCTGAGCTTCACCCAGCCGTCGACCAGGACGAACAGCAACAGCTTGAACGGCAGCGATATCGTCGTGGGTGACAGCATCATCATCCCCATCGCGAGCAATATGTTCGAGATGACGAGATCGATGACCAGGAAGGGCAGGAAGATCAGGAAGCCGATCTGGAAGGCGAGGCTCAGTTCCTTCACGACGAAAGCGGGGATGACGATGATCAGGTCGCGGTCGGTCATCTCGCTGGCGTGCTCGGGATTGCCGACGCGCTGCGCGGTGCGCAGGAAAAAGGCGCGCTCGTTGGCGTCGCTGTGCTTGATCAGGAACTCGCGCAGCGGCTCCTTGCCGACATCGATCGCGGTGCTGATCGAGGCGGTCGACTGCATCATGTTGCCTTCGATCTGTTGCGCCGCAATCGCGTCCTGCATCTGCTGCCCGACCGGATACATGACGTAGAGCGTCAGGATCAGCGACAGGCCGTTGAGCACGATGTTGGGCGGCACCTGCTGGAGCCCCAGCGCGTTGCGCAGCAGGCTCAAGGTGACCACGATCTTGGTGAACGACGTGACCATCACCGCAACGAACGGCGCCAGCGCCAGCGCGACGACGACGACCAGCGCCGAGCCGGGCGTGAAGCTCGAGAGTTCCATCACTCCTCCCCGTCGGCGGTAACCCCGGTGATCAGCACGCCGAACCCCTCGCCGAGCGCGACGAGTTCGCCCTCCGCGACGCATTGTTCGCCGGCGATGACTCGCACCGGCAGCGTCCCGCCGGCATCGGGCAAGGGAAGCACGCTGCCCTTGCCGAGCGTCGCCAGTTCGGCGGCGGTCATTCCCGAGCCGATGATCTCGATCGTCGTCGGCAGGCGGACGTCGCTCCATCCGGTCTCGCCGCCCGCGGAGCCAGGCGGAGATGCCTCGTGCGAACCGTCCATTGCGGCATCATCCTGCAAAACGAGCACCCCATCCTTGAAAACGATTCGTGCGCGTGGCGCATCGTTGCGGCCCGGCAATGACAACTTCGCGACTGATATCCCGGTTCCGAGCAGCAGCAGATCGCCCGGCGCGATCGCAGCGATGGCCGCGGCGCGGACCGCCGGGCCGTCGAACCGTGCGGTCCAGCGCAGTCTGAGCCCGCCAATCGCGGTGGCGGCGAGTGCGATCTCGGCGAGCGGCTCGACTGCCATCTCGGGCGGGATTGCGAGCAGCAACCGGTGCTGGATGACGCCGTTTGCGGTGGTCGCGTCGAGCCGCAGCAGCACCGGATCGCCGCCATAGCTTTTGTGCAGCCCCGCCGGCTGGAGCTCGCAACCGAGCACCAGCTCGAGCGCGCCGACCAGAGGCTCGATACGCCCGAGCGTCGCCGCGGCGGCGGCGGCGTCGACGCTGCCATGCGCCCCGGAGACGCGCGCGAGTGCGCCGTCGACCAGCAAAGGCGCGATCTGGACGAGATGCCCGCCGCTGCGGAACTGGATCCAGGCGATCGCTGCGCGCCGGTCGCGCTCGGTAGCCATCCGGACGCTGGTCTGCAGATCGTCGATCAACCGCCGATTGAGCGCGCCGATCAGCGTGGTCTGCAGCTGGGCGCGGTTCTGATCGATCGCGCGCAGATTGGTCCGAAGCGGTTGGGAACGCGCGTTCACTGGATCGTCTCCGTCGCTGCCTCGATTTCTGCGGGGGCCGCACCAGCGCCGCTGCCCCAGTTGCGCAGCAGCGAGATCGATCCGGGCGTCACTCCGACGAGCATCAGTTCGCCTTCGGCCTCGACCAGCACCAGCCGCTCGCGCTGGCCGACGGGGAGGGCCCGGACGAAGCGGATCTGCCGTTCGACCGCGCCGTCGCGTCCGCCGAGGCTCCGGTCCTGCCAGCGCCGTAATGCGCGCAGGCTGACCCAGGCGAGCCCGAGCACCACCGCAAGCGCGATGATCGTCCCGAGCAGACCGGAAAGCGCAGCGCCGATCGTCGAATCCATCAATGCGGCCCCATCATGTTGTGTGCGTCAGTTCGGGTTCGGTGAGATCGGGAGCAGCTTGCCCTTCGCGGACTCGCTTTGCCCAGAGGATGATCTGCGCGATCGCGTCGAACATATCGCGCGGAATGAGTTCGTCGGGCGCGCCGTCTTCATACAGTTTCCGCGCGACCTGGACGTGGCGGATGATCGGGATCCCCGCCTCCTCCGCCGCCGCGCGCATCGCCGCGGCGAGCGGGCCTTCGCCCTTGGCGGTCATCATCGGAACCGGGCAGCTCTCCACGTCATAAGCGAGCGCGATGGCGATATGGGTCGGATTGACCACCAGCACATTGGCATCGCGCGTCGCGCCGACGGCGTTCTGGCTGGCCCATTCCTCGTGCAGCTGGCGGCGGCTCGACTTGATGAGGGGATTGCCCTCATTCTCCTTCGATTCCTCGCGAATGTCGCGCATGCTCATGCGCAATTTCTTGGTATAGCTGTGCTTCTGCCACGCCATGTCGAGCACCGCGACGAGCATGAAGACGCCGAACGTCCACAACAAAGCAGTACGCACCAGCGAGCCGGTATAGAGCAAAACGGAGGCGGCGGCGGAGCGGCCGTCGGTTTCAGCGACGGGCAATAGCACCGGGCCGGTGCGCTCGATGATCTCGGCGAGCGAGCCGCGCAGTACCAGCCATACGACGAACACGATCAGCGTAGCCTTGCCGAGCGTCTTGGCGAGCTCGACGAGATTGTCCACGCTGAACATCCGCTTGAAGCCCTCCACCGGATTGAGCTTGTCGAGCGAAGGCTTCATCTTCTCGGTGGTGAACACGCCGCCGGCCTGCAGAAATTCGCTGAGCACGCCGGTGACCGCAGCAGGTATCAGCGCGACCGCGGTAATCCCAAGCAAGGCCCAGAGCGCGCTCCAGCCGAGCTGCGACAGCGCGGTGTGGAACGGCGCATTGCCGCCGATCAGCACGAAGCCGTCGTCGAACAAGGCGATGATCTGATTGCCCGCATAGCCCGCGCCGAACATCAAGACGAGGAGCCATACAAACAGAGTCGCGGTAGCGGTGATGTCGCGCGATTTGGCGACGTCGCCCTTCTTGCGCGCGTCGGCCAACCGCTTGGGTGTCGGCTTTTCGGTCTTGTCGCCGCCTTCGTTCTTCTCGGCCAATCGCGCCTCCAGCCATACTCGAGCCCCGCCCGAACCATGGACGAGGAGAGCGCCGGATGGGTTTCGCCTGCCACGCCGGTGAGGCGCGGCGGCTAAGCCTCAAGGTTGGAGCGCAGGACCCTGTTGCGTACCAAACAAGTGCATTTTCTCAAAAGGCTCTGCGCAGGTCAACTCACGCAGTTTGTACGGAGTCGTCACTAAAGTGAAGTAATTTGGCAATTAAACGCCTCAGAATCACTTCAATCTTGACGGCAATCCGCCGACTGTTTCGCTAGCGGTACGAAGCGCGCGTTAACGATGAAGCGTCAGTTGGGCGGGATAAATCGGGCAAAATCCACGACGACTTGACGAAATCGAGGGGTGGCCTGCCAGAAGGGAACGGAGTAACTTTTATTAGCCGGATCAGAGTCCGGATCGCAGGACCCAATGCGAGCCAAACGGTCGTCAGCAAAGCCCCTGGGGCTTGCAGGGAGATCGTTTATGCGTTTTTCAAGCTCTGCATCGTCGCTCCGCGTCGCGTTGCAGATCGTAGCATACGCCGCGGTTACCGCGGCGGTTCCCGCACAAGCGGGCAATTGCGACGCTGCGGCGATCGGCTCACGTTATGTCGAGGCGCTGCGGTTCTGTGGTCCGAAAGTCGACCAGCCGCGGGTCCAGCCCGCCCCCGTCATCCTGCCCGAGCGCAGCGCGGTGAGCGTGAGCATGCCGGGTTTCCAGAAGCGACTCGCTTTGGCGACGCGCGCGGTGCGTGCGCGCGGCGGCGGTGGAGGCGGCGCGCACGAAGCGCTGATCGCCTCGGTCGCGTATCGCTATCGCATCAACCCGCATCTGCTCGCTTCGATGGTCAACGCCGAATCGGCTGGCCGCCAGCGCGCGGTGTCGCACAAGGGCGCGCTGGGGCTGATGCAGGTGATGCCGGCAACCGCGCGCGGTCTGGGCGTGCGGAACCCGAGCGCGCTACTCGACGATCCCGTGCTGGCGATGCACACCGGCGCCAGATATCTCAAGCAGCTGCAGGGCCAGCTGGGCAACAACGTGCCCCTGGTGGTCGCCGCCTATAACGCAGGGCCCGGCGCGGTGATGAAGGCCGGCCGGAAAGTGCCGCGCTATCGCGAGACGCAGGCCTATGTGAAGAAAGTCGTGGGCCGCTATCAGGCGGCACAGAGCGGCAGGGCGCGCTGACGCAGCGATGAGCGTCGAGCGCTATCTCGCCAGCAGCAACGCAGCCAAGCCGCTGCCCCTCGCGGCGCGTTTCGCGGATCTGTTCCTCGTCGCGGGCGTGATCGCGATCGTCGGGCTGATGATCCTGCCGCTGCCGACGCTGATCATCGACATGCTGGTGGGCGTGAACATCACTTTCGGCGTGATGCTGCTGCTGACGACGCTCTACATTCGCGGACCGCTGGATTTCTCGTCCTTCCCCTCGATCCTGCTGATCTCGACCTTGTTCCGGCTGGCGCTGTCGATCGCGACGACGCGGATGATCCTCGTCGAGGGGCATGCGGGTCACATCATCCAGACTTTCGGCACGATGGTCGCCGGCGGCAACATCGTCGTCGGGCTTGTGGTGTTCCTGATCATCACGATCGTCCAGTTCATCGTCATCGCCAAGGGCGCAGAGCGCGTCGCCGAGGTGGCCGCGCGGTTCAGCCTCGATTCGATGCCGGGCAAGCAATTGTCGATCGACAGCGACCTGCGCTCGGGGTTGATCGACAAGGACGAGGCGCGCCGCCGGCGCCGCACGCTCGAGCTGGAGAGCAAGCTCCACGGCAGCCTCGACGGCGCGATGAAGTTCGTGAAGGGCGACGCGATCGCGTCGGTCGTCATCGTCATCGTCAATCTGATCGGCGGACTCGCCATCGGCGTGATGCAGCAGGGCATGGAGATCGGCGCGGCCACCTCCAAATATTCGATCCTGACGATCGGCGAGGGGCTGGTCGCGCAGATCCCGGCGCTGCTCGGCGCGATGGCGGCGGGCCTAATGGTCACCCGTTCGACCGACGAGGAGACTGACACCAATCTCGGCCAGGCGATGCACCGCCAGCTCATCGCCAATCCACGTGTGCTGCTCGCAGTGGGCGGGATTTGTTTCATGATGGCGCTGATCCCCGGCTTCCCCGCCGCGGTGTTCGTCGTTCTGGGTTTCGTATCGATGTTCACGGGCGCGGCGATGCATCCGCGGCTCAAGCCGCACATGGTCCGCCACGCCGGACCGATGCGCAAGCTGCTCACCGGCGGTCGCGAGGCGCCGCGGCCGGTGACGCTGCTCGCCCAGCCCGAAGCGCCCAAGGCTGTAGTGCCGCTGCTGCTCCAGATTTCGGGCCCGCAGCCTGCCGTCGAGGAGGAGACAGCGCTCTCGGCCGGGCTCACCGCCATGCTCGAGCGGCTGCAATATCGCAGCGGCGTTCCCTTGCCGCGGCTGGCGATCCATTTCGTCGCGCCCGACGGCCCCCGCGCGTGGCGGCTGCTCGCCTTCGAGCTGTCGGTCGGCGCGGGCGAGGGGAGCGATGTCGAGACGGTGGTTGCCGGAGTCGAGGCGCTGATCCGGCGCAACCTGCCGCGCTTCCTCGGCGTGCAGGAAGCCGTGGGACTGCTCAACCGGGTCGGGGACGAATATCCCGAAGTGGTCAAGGAAGCGGTGCGCGCGGTTCCCGCTGCGCGGATCGCCGATGTGCTGCGCCGGCTGGCCGAGGAGGAAGTGCCGCTGCGCAATATGCGCGACGTGCTTGAGGGGCTCACCGATGCGGCGAACCAGGAACGCGAGGTCGCGCGGATCGCCGACCTCACCCGCATCTCGCTCAAGCGCTATCTGCTCGATTCCGTGGCACAGGGGGCGGGCATCCGCGCGCTGGTGGTGTCTCCCGAACTCGAGACGCTGGTGCGCGAGGCGACGCGTCTCGTCGACGGAGTAGAGCGGCTCGCGGTAAAGCCCGAAGTGGCGCGCGAGCTGGTTGCGACGATCGGCCGCACCGCAGCGGAGACCGATGCCAACGCCTTGGTCACATCCTTCGAAGTGCGGCGCTCGATCCGCAAGCTGATAGAACCCGATCTGTTCGAGCTGCCGGTGCTCGCCTTCAACGAACTCTCGCCGACCACGCCTGTCGAAATGGTCGGTCAGATCGGTCTCCCGCCAGGGGCTTTGGCGGAAGACTCGCCCGCCGCACTCGCGGCCGAATAATCAACGGAGGGCTGTTTGAAGCTGAACAAGAATATGTCGATGCTGCTGGCCGTTGCCGCTGCGCTGCCGGTGCCGCTTGCCGCCAGCGCGCAGACGCCACCGGCGCAGACTGCCAACCAGGTCTCGATCGTCGCGCGGGATCAGCCGATCGCGGCATTCCTGCGCGATCTGTTCGGCCGCGTCGGCCGGCCGGTGGTGCCGAGCGCCAAGCTGACCGGAACGGTCAATGGCGTGTTTCAGGGGAGCGTCGAGAAGATCTATGGCGACATCGCCAAGGCGTTCAACCTTGTGTCTTATTATGACGGCGCCGCGGTCTATGTGTACGCGCCCAATGAGCTGGGCGTGCAGACGCTGCAGCTCGGCCGCGCCGGCGCCGAACGCGTAGCCCGCCAAGCGCGCGCGCAGCGGCTGCCCGACCGGCGCAATCTGCTGCGCGTCACTACAGACGGGCTCGTCGTCAGCGGCACGCCGCGCTTCATCGAGCAGGTCACCGGAATGGCGCGCGGCGAGGGGCTGGCGGACGGCGCCCCGGCGGCGCCTGGCGGTGCCCCGGGGGGCGGACGCGGCGGCGGCTATTATGAAGCGCCGCGCATCCCGGCGAGCCAGCCGGTGGAGTTCCGCGTCTTCTACCTGCGCTATGCGCGCGCCGAGGATACCGTGGTCACCGCCGGTGGCCGCGAGACGCGGGTTCCCGGACTGGCGACGATCCTGCAGAATCTCGTGCTCGACCAGAAACCCGGCGGCAGCGCGGTCACGCCTTCGCTGGGCGCACGGCTGGTGCGCCAGAGCCAGCCGCGGCTGCGCGGGCAGGGACTCGACTCGGTGGCCCCCGACGGGTCGCAGGCCGGCAATTACGCCGCGACCGAAGTGCTCGGCGGGGGGGGCGGCGGCGACGGTCTCGCGGCGCCGCTGACCCAAGATATCATCCGGATCGAGCCGAGTGCGTATCTCAACGCGATCATCGTGCGCGACGTGCCCGAGCGGATGGCTGCCTATGACTCGCTGATCCGCGCGCTCGACGTCGAGCCGCAGATCGTCGAGATCGAGGCGACGATCATCGACATCAACGTCGACCGGCTGCAGAAACTCGGCATCAACTGGCGCTTCGGCAGCGGCGGCTTCGGCGCGCTGTTCGGCAACGGCACGTCGGACGACACCCGACTGCTGCCGATCCCGGGGAGCAGCCGCCGCGACAACGTCACCAACATCACCCCCTCGGGACAGGGCGGCACGATCTCGACGATCATCGGCAGCCAGCGCGAGTTTCTCGGCCGGGTGACCGCGCTCGAGAACAAGGGTGCGGCGCGCATCGTCTCGCGGCCGCAGATCATGACGCTGTCGAACGTCGAGGCGGTGTTCGATCGCACGCGCACCTTCTACGTCCGGGTCGCCGGCCGCGAGGAAGTCGACCTGTTCAACGTCACCGCGGGCACCGTGATGCGAGTCAATCCGCACGTCTTCCGCGATCACGATCAGACCCGGATTCGAGTGCTGGTCAATATCGAGGACGGCAGCATCAGCCCGAACTCGGCGGTCGAGAATATTCCGATCGTCGACCGGGCCAGCGTGTCTACGCAGGGCATGGTGCTGGATGGCGAGAGCCTGCTGCTCGGCGGCATGACGATCGACGCCGATCTCAACGACGAGACCAAGGTGCCGCTGCTCGGCGACATCCCGCTGCTCGGCGAATTGTTCAAGTTCCGCACCAAGCAGCGCGGGCATACCGAGCGGCTGTTCCTGATCACCCCGCGGCTCGTCCCGCTCGCCTCGCGTGCGACTCCGATGACGCCGGGATCGCCGCCGCCCGCGGCGAACCAGCCGACGGCCCGGATCCCGGTCCCGGCCAGCGGAAACCCGGCGCAATGATCTCGCCTTCCGTTCTTCGCGTGCTCAACGGCCGGCTTGCCGGCACCGAGAAGCAACTGCCGACGAGCGGAACCGTGTCGATCGGTCATCAGTTCTGGCAGGATGTCGTCATCCGCGATCCTGCGACCAAGGGCATCGCCGTCGATCTGCAGGTCGATGGCGAGGTCGGGGCGCGGATCACGGTGCTGACCGGGGAGGCGGTGTTGCTCGGCTCGCATATCGGCGAAGGGCAGACGGCGATCCTCCCGGCTTATGTACCTTTCTCGATCGGGGGCGTCGCGCTCGCCTGGGGCGACCCGGAGAGCGCGCGCTGGACCGAGGCGAGCGACATCGCGGGCAGCACGCCGACCCCATCGCTGCCGCCGCCTTCCCCGCAGGATGAGGCGATTGCGCTGCTGGGCAAGGCGGGCGAGCAGGTCAGCGGCTGGGTCACCCGCAAGCGCGCGATCGCGATCGGCGCGATCGCCACGGTGGTGGCAGGCGCGGCGCTGGCGGTTCCGGCGATGGACGCGCTCGGCCTGCGCGGCGATTCCGCCGCGCGTGCCGATCACGTGCTCGAAGGTGTCGGCCTCGCGCCGCTGACCACCGCCAATGATGCCGCCACTGGCGGGGTGCTCGTCAGCGGCGTGGTGGCGAACGATGCCGAGCGGCTGAAAGCGCAGGAAGCGCTGCGCGATCACGAGATCGACGCACGGGTCAATGTCCAGACCAGCACCGAACTCGCTCAGGCCGCCGCCGAAGTCGCGCGCATCCACGGGCTCCAGGCGATCGGGCGCCCGATCTCGCGCACCGGCGTCGAGCTGCGCATCACGCAGATGACCGAAGACGAGCGCGGCAAGCTCGCCCAGGCGATCCGCACCGACGTCAAACAGGTGGGCCGGCTGGTCTTCCGCGACGATTTACCGCCCAAAGACGACACGCCGCTGCGTACCGTGGCGGACGCGACCAAGAAGGTCTCGACCGTCGTCGCGGGCGACCCGGCCTATATCCAGACGGTGGACGGCGCGCGCTATTTCGCGGGTGCGATCATGCCCAGCGGGCATCGCCTGA
>JASLBO010000340.1 GCA_030146605.1 Sphingomonas sp.
GCCAGTACGGCCTGACGGGTATCGCCGCGATTATAGGCATAGCTGTCCGGCAGCACCGACCCCTCGGCAGGCACCGCCACCGGGCCGCCGAGCTGCGGCGCCTTCATGAGCGTTTCGTGGACGACGATCGACGGCGTCCCCTCGGGAACGCGCACGAAGCGTTGGAGCGTCTGCCCGCCCTGCATCGTCTTGAGCAGGTCGGACTGGCTGAGCCCGGCGGGCACGCGATACTCGCCGGCCTTGATCGGCACGCCGCCGCCGAGGAACTTCGCCAGCAATACGAATTGGCGAGCCGAACGGATCGCGCCGGCCTTCTCCAGCTCGGTCGCCGCCCTGCTCAGGCTTGCGCCTTCGGGAATCAGCACGGTCATATTGGCGCGCGAAGGGCCGCTGCCCGCCCAGAGCTGGAGCACGCCGAACCCCGCCGCCACTGCCAGCAGCAGCACGACGAGGATGAGGCAGCCGCCCGCCCGCCGCGAGCGACGCGGAGGCGCGGCTTCAGACAGCCTTCATCACCAGGCTGGCGTTGGTCCCGCCAAAGCCGAAGCTGTTGTTGAGCACGGCCTTGATCTTGCGCTCCTTCGCCTTGTGCGGGACGAGGTCGATCCCGGCGCAATTCTCGCTTGGATTGTCGAGGTTGAGCGTCGGCGGGGCGATGTGGTCGCGCATCGCGAGAATGCAGAAGATCGACTCGACTGCGCCGGCGCCGCCGAGCAGGTGGCCGATCGCCGACTTGGTCGAGCTCATCGACAGCGTCTCGATCGCGCTGCCGAACAGCCGGCGGACCGCACCCAGCTCGAGCTCGTCGCCGAGCGGCGTCGAGGTGCCGTGCGCGTTGATGTAATCGATGTCGCCAAAGTCGAGGCCGGACTTCTTCATCGCCATCTGCATCGAGCGGAAAGCGCCCGAGCCTTCGGGGTGCGGGGCGGTGACGTGATAGGCGTCGCCCGACAGGCCATAGCCGATCACTTCGGCGTAGATCTTGGCGCCGCGCTTCTTCGCGTGCTCATATTCCTCGAGCACGACCACGCCGGCGCCCTCGCCCATCACGAAGCCGTCGCGGTCCTGGTCCCAAGGGCGGCTGCCCTTGGTGGGATCGTCACGGAAGTTGGTCGATAGCGCGCGTGCCTGGCCGAAGCCGGCGATGCCGATCGGGCAGATCGCGCCCTCGGCGCCGCCCGCCAGCATGATGTCGGCATCGTCCATCGCGATCATCCGCGCGGCATCGCCGATCGAGTGCGCGCCGGTCGAGCAGGCAGTGACCACCGCGTGGTTCGGGCCCATCAGTCCGTATTTGATCGAGACCTGGCCCGAGATCAGGTTGATCAGGCGGCCATGCACGAAATGCGGCGAGACGCGCTTCGGCCCCTTTGCGGCGAGCACCAAAGACTCGCTCTCGATGCCGGGAAGCCCGCCGATACCCGCCCCGATCGAGCAGCCGGCGCGAAAGCGCGTCTCCTCGTCCATGTCGAGCAGACCGGCATCCTCGATCGCCTGACCGGCGGCATCGATGCCGAAGATGATGAAGGGATCGACCTGACGCTGGACCTTGTGATCGACGCGCAGGTTCGGATCGAAGCCATATTCGTGACCCGCCGGCTTCACTTCGCAAGCATAATTGCTGTGGAAATCGGTCGCGTCGAAGCGCGTGATCGTCGCCGCGCCCGATCTGGCGGCGATGATGTTCTTCCAGGCTGTCTCGACATCGGCACCCAGCGGGGTGACGAGCCCAAGGCCGGTTACGACTACACGGCGCATGGCATTCTCTCCGTCAAACTTCTCGATCATCACGCACATGAGGCAGCAACATCGGCCTCGTTACGAAAACGAAACGGCTCCCCGCCCTCTCTTTCGAGCCCGGACGGGAAGCCGCTATATGGCAGTGCCGGCCCATCCGGGCAGGTCGCCGGAAGGCGATCAGTCTTCCTGATGCTCGCTGATGTACGACACTGCGTCGCCCACCGTGGTGATCTTCTCGGCCGCGTCGTCGGGGATCTCGACGCCGAATTCTTCCTCGAAAGCCATGACCAGCTCGACGATGTCGAGGCTGTCCGCACCCAGATCGTCGATGAAGCTCGCTTCGGGCTTCACTTCGCCGGCATCGACGCCGAGATGGTCGACGACGAGCGCGGCGACGCGCTGGGTGATCTCTTCCTGGTTGGCCATAGTCCCTGTTTTCCTTTGTCTGGGGCTCTGAATTCCGTGTGAACGCACCCAGAATGCCGCTGGTGCCGTTGCAAGGGGTCACACCCCCGGCCCGTACCGTTCAGGCCTGCGAAAAATCGAAGCTCGCATATTGGATCGTGCTGAGGAAGGCGAAATATTCGGCGAGCAGTTCGGCATTCTCGCGGGTCTGCTTCGCCTCCTCGGTTACCGATGCCTTTACCAGCTCCTGGTTTTCCGCCGCGGTGAGCGGGCGATTGCGCGCCTCCTCGGGGAGCGACTGGAAGCGATCCTCGAGCGTCGCCGCTTCGAAACCGCGCTCGCCGATCACCCGCTGGGCTACCGAGAGACCGAGCCTGGCCAGCGTGTAGGTCCGGGCTGCCTTCACTGCCGCTTCGGACCAGTCATGCTCCTGCCCACAGGCCGCGGCGGCACTGGCGATGCTCCCGCCCACGGCCGGATCGTAGCTCGGACGCTTGCCGCTCTCGGCCATGTTGCGCGCCACATCGGCATGCAGCTTTGCGCTGGCGGCAGGCGCGACCTTGCCCGCGACGCAATCGATGGTCGCGAGATCGGCCGCCTGGGCAGGCGCCGCGAGCGCAAGCAGCGCGGCCGTGATGATGATACGCATTAAAGTCACTCCTGCCCCCAGGATCGGGTTCAGAGCATCGCCATCCCGCCGTTGACATGCAAGGTCTGGCCGGTGACGTACCCCGCTTCCCTGCTGGCGAGATAGACCACCGCGGCGGCGATGTCCTCGCCGCTGCCGAGATCGCCCGCGGGGATGCGGCCGAGCAGCGCCGTCTTCTGCGCCTCGGGCAGCACATCGGTCATCGCCGAGCGAATGAAACCGGGGGCGACGCAATTGACCGTGATGTTGCGGCTGGCGAGCTCCTGTGCGAGCGCCTTGGACATGCCGACCAGGCCGGCCTTGGAGGCGGCGTAATTGGCCTGGCCCGGATTGCCGGTGGCGCCGACCACCGACGTGATCGAGATCATCCGGCCATAGCGCGCCTTCATCATCGGCCGCGCGGCGGCGCGCATCAGCCGGAACGCCGCCTCGAGATTGACGCGGATCACCGTATCCCATTCCTCGTCCTTCATCCGCATCGCGAGATTGTCGCGGGTGACGCCGGCATTGTTGACGAGGATGTCGAGCTTGCCGAGCGCTTCCACCGCCTGGGGCACGAGCGCATCGACGGAGGCGCCGTCCGAGAGGTTGCAGGGCAACGCGACGTGATCGCCGCCGAGTTCGGCGCGAAAGGCTTCGAGCTTTTCGGCATTCGAGCCGGACACCGCGAGCCGCGCGCCTTGCGCCGCGAGGCCCCTGGCGATCGCCGAGCCGATCCCGCCCGAAGCGCCGGTGACGAGGGCGGTCATACCTGTGAGGTCGAACATTATGGTCTCCAGAAGGTAGAAGAAGTTAGTGGTTCGCGCGGAGGCGCGGAGGCGCAGAGGGGGTGTGGTTGTTGACCAGCCGGCGGATACCTTCCTTGAGCGTCTCGCCGCCGAAGTTGATCAGCAGCCCTACGGGCCGGCCCGTGAGCCTCAGATAGGTCAGCAATTGTTTTGCGTGCACAGCAGCAAGCCGATCAACCGACTTGATCTCGACGAGCAATCGCTCGTCCACCAGCAAGTCGATCCGAAACGCAGCATCGAAGCGAAGGCCCTCGAACTCGACATCTATGGCGCGCTGGCGCGCGACCGAGTAGCCCATCTGGGTCAATCGGGCGGCGAGGATCATCTCATAGACATTTTCGAGCAGACCGGGACCGAGATCGCGATGCAATCGCATCGCAACATCTACAACATCGCCGCTGATCCGATCGATATCCCTCAAGCCGGGCTCTCCGCGCCTCCGCGCCTCTGCGCGAACCACTGTCTTCTTTAATCTAGGCCATTCTAAAGCGATTTCGCCAGCGCTTCCACGTCGTCCATGGTGACGAGGCTGGTGGTGGTGGCGTCGGGGGCGATGCGTTTTACCATGCCGGCGAGAACCTTCCCGCCGAACTCGACGAACCCGGTGACGCCCGCCGCCTGCATCGCCAGCACCGACTCGCGCCAGCGGACCATACCCGTGACCTGCTCGACCAGCAGCGTGCGGATCGTGGCCGGATCGGCGACCGGGGCCGCGGTGACGTTGGCGTAGACCGGGACGAGCGGCGACTGGACGGTCACGGCGGCGAGGGCTGCTTCCATCGCGTCGGCGGCGGGCTGCATCAGCGGGCAGTGGAACGGCGCGGAGACCGGCAGGAGCAATGCGCGCTTGGCACCCATTTCCCTGGCGAGCGGCAGCGCGCGCTCGATCGCGTCGCGGTGGCCCGAGATCACGACCTGGCCCGGATCATTGTCGTTCGCGACGGTGCAGACCTCGCCCTGCGCGGCGGCGTCGGCGATCGCCTGCGCCTTGTCGAGATCGACGCCGAGAAGCGCGGCCATCGCGCCGATGCCGACGGGGACCGCCGCCTGCATCGCATCCCCGCGGATGCGCAGGAGGCGCGCGGTGGTGGCAAGGTCGAACGCGCCGGCGGCGCACAGCGCGGTATATTCGCCGAGGCTGTGGCCGGCGACGAAATCGGCCTTTTCGGCGAGGCGAATGCCGCCATCCTTCTCGAGCACGCGCAGCACCGCGATGGCGTTGGCCATGATCGCCGGCTGGGCATTGGCGGTGAGCGTGAGCTGGTCCTCAGGGCCTTCGGCCATCAGCTTAGACAGCTTCTGGCCGAGCGCCTCGTCGACTTCCTGGAAGACCTCGCGCGCATGCGGGCTCGCCGCGGCGAGCGCACTGCCCATGCCGACCGCCTGGCTGCCCTGGCCGGGGAAGATGAACGCGCGCATTTGGCCTCTCCTTGCGTGAAGCGGCGCGGGTTAGAACCGTTGCGAGGGCGGGGCAAGCCCGCTCCCTTCCCGTCGGGGCTCGCATAAGAAGTGAGACAGAGGTTCGCGCAGAGGCGCAGAGGCGCGGAGGCGTTAAGCTGCCGCGGCAGCGGCCGGAAGCTCCCCAGAGCGGTTTCGACTGCCGCTGGCGCGGCGGGAGGCGCTCGCCTCCGCAGTCGTTCTCTGCGCCTCCGCGCCTCCGCGCGAACCTCTTATCTTCTTGCTACAATTCGCGACCATTTCGCACGCTCGGCGGCACAGGGCTGCGACAACCGGCTCCTAGATAGTGTTCAACGCCAAGCAACGGCGCGAACAAGAGGAGTTAGTCATGAAGAAGTTCATTCTCGGTCTGGTCGCCGCCTCGATCGCCGCCACCCCCGCAATGGCCGCCGCGCCGCAGCAGCATCGCGGCTATGACGCACCCCGCCAGCAGACGGTGGTCAAGCATCGCCCCAACGGCAATGTCGTCGTCAGGCAGACCACGCAGCGCGGCTATGGCTATCGGAACGATCGCGGCCATCAAAACCGCGGCTGGCAGCGCGGCCAGCGCTTCGACAGCCGCTATGCCAACAACTACCGACAGATCGACTATCGCCAGTATCGCGGCCTTCGCGCCCCGCCCCGCGGCTATCGCTACGTCCAGTCGGGCAACGATGCGGTGCTGGTCGCGATCACCAGCGGGATCATCGGGGCAGTGTTCGCCAACATGATCCGCTAAACGCCGCTTTATCTGCGGCGAGGGAACGGCGGGGCCTGCGGGCTCCGCCGTTTCCACGTCTCTTTTCGGGACGGGTGGAAATATCCCGGCCTCGTGCGTTAACAGGCGTTAACCGTAACGAGCCGCACGTGACCCATAGCGATTCTGCCTTTCCGCTTGCCCTGCCCCGGCGCCCGCGCCGTCGCGCGTGGCTGTTCGCCGCGCTGGCAAGCCTGCCCCTGATCGGCGCATTTCCGATCCTCGACATCGCCCAGGCATCGCGCCAGGGGCCAGTCCCTGCGCGGATGGCCGGGCCCGATTCCAGTGGGAATGCGCGGCAGCACCAGATCGACAGGCCGGCCACGATCACGCTCGGCGCACTGATCGAGATCCAGCGCCGTGCGCGCGAACAACGCCGGGCGATGACTGCCGCAGAGCTGCAGATCGCGGATCTGCCCGCCGGCGAGGCGTGGCAGGCGCAACTCGGCGCGTTCAGCTCGCCCGAGGCGGCCGAGCGCCAGCGGGCGCGGCTGATCGAGACCGGCGTGCCGGTGATGATCCGGCAGGAGGGCGCGCTGCATCGGCTGCAGAGCCTTCCCGGGGCGCGGGCGGAGACCGAGGGGCTTTGCGCGCGGGCGCGGGCCGGCGGTACGGATTGCTTCGTGCGCCGGGCTGCGGACAGCATATAGCCGGTCCGGGCTCTTGCTTTCGCAGGAGCACTGCGTTGGTTCGAACGTCGATCTCCTTCGCGCTTGCATTCTCGCCGCTTTGCCCGCATAGGCCGCGGCGGCTCGGTGGAGACGTGTCTCCGCCCCTGCCTGCATTCGAGACGACAGCCGGAGGGGCGCTGCACATGGGGTGTGCGTCAGCGATCGGCCAACAGTGAGAACAGAAGCATGGCTCTTTACGAGCACGTGTTCCTTGCGCGCCAGGATCTGGCACAGGCGCAAGTGGACGCACTGGCGGAAGCCGCCACCAAGATCGTCGAAGACAATAAGGGCAAGGTCCTCAAGACCGAGACCTGGGGCCTTCGTTCGCTCGCCTATCGCATCGCCAAGAACCGCAAGGCGCATTACGTGATGATCGAGATCGACGCCCCCGCGGGTGTCGTCGCCGAGCTCGAGCGCCAGACGCAGATCAACGAAGACGTGATCCGCTACATGACCGTCAAGGTCGACGAGCTGGAGCAGGGTCCCACCGTGATGATGCGCAAGGGTCAGGACCGCGAGCGCGGCCGTGGTCGTCGTGATCGCGACGATGCCGGCGGCAACACCGGTTTCGGCGGCGAATAAGGAGTTATTGAACCATGGCACGCCCATTTTTCCGCCGTCGCAAAAGCTGCCCCTTCTCCGCGAAGGACGCGCCCCGGATCGACTATAAGGATGTCCGTCTGCTCCAGGGCTTCGTGTCCGAGCGCGGCAAGATCGTCCCCTCGCGCATTACTTCGGTGAGCGCGAAGAAGCAGCGCGAGCTGGCCCAGGCCATCAAGCGCGCCCGTCACCTGGGCCTGCTGCCCTACATCGTCAAGTAAGGAGCAGATAGCATGGAAGTCATCCTGCTCGAGCGCGTCGAAAAGCTCGGCGCCATCGGCGATGTAGTGAAGGTCAAGGACGGGTTCGCCCGCAATTTCCTTCTGCCCAACAAGAAGGCGCTTCGTTCGAACGCCGCCAACCGCAAGGTCTTCGAGGCCAATCGCGCGCGGATCGAAGCCGACAACGCTTCGCGCCGTGGCGATGCCGAGAAGGAAGCCGCCAACTTCAACGACGTTTCGGTCACGCTGATCCGTCAGGCTTCGAACACCGGCCAGCTCTACGGTTCGGTCGCCGCGCGCGACCTGGTCGAGGCGATCACTGCCGATGGCCACAAGGTCAACAAGGCGCAGATCGTGCTCGACCGTCCGATCAAGGCGATCGGCGTGTACGACATCAAGGTTGCGCTACACCCTGAGGTGTCGGTGATCGTCAAGGTCAACGTCGCGCGCTCGCCGGAAGAGGCCGAGATGCAGTCGCAGGGCGTCGACGTGATGACGGCGATGTTCGAGAAGGACGAAGCCGGCTTCACCGAGGATTACGATCCCAACGCCGAGCCGGGCGCGACCGCCGAAGTGCAGTCGGCACCCGAGGGCGAGAACGCCGAGGGCTGAGGCTTTCGACGGACGAAGAAAGAAGGGCCGCTCCGGACTATCCGGGGCGGCCTTTTTCTTTGCGTGCCCGGCTTGCTCCCAAGAAAAAGGCCCGCCGTACCAGGTACGACGGGCCGAAGTGGGGATCGGGGGGGCTTTTATCCGTACGCCCTCAGGGGCACGAAACACATGCGCCGATGACCGCCGCGAGCGGGACGAGGGCGAGGACTATCGGCATCAACTTGGCCATCGGACTGCAACCTTGTTCGACTGTTCGGCTGTAGAACGAGCCTTGGCGAACAAGGTTGCAGGCGGTTGAACGCGATATTCGGCTGAGGTTCATCCCGCGGCGGTCGCCCGCGCCGGCTGCGCAGCCGAAGCGCTCACTTCCGCCCGAACAATTTCTCGATGTCGCCGTGCGCCAGTTTCACCCAAGTGCAAGCACGTTCGGCGGCTGCCTACGGCCGTTGAATGCCCGCGTTTTTAAGCCGGTTGAGGAATATCTCGACCCACTCGTTCTCGCCGTCGCCAAGCAAATCCCAAATCGGCCAATCTGGCGATGCCTCGACCGAGTGAAGAATGGTCCAGTTCAACCCACAGGCGTCATCTCCGTCTGACGGGAGAAGCGAGATCAGCGCAGATATGTCGTCGGGCGCCAATGGATGAGACAGGGCGTCGAGCAGCGCAACCGCTTCGTCCATCCTTGGTCCCACGAGGTCGCTCGTTAGCTTTGGCGCAATATTTAGAAGCGCCGATACGGGCTGCTGCATTCGCTCTCACTTCCTCCCGAAAAGCTTCTCAATATCCAAGTGAGCCAATTTTACCCAGGTGGGGCGACCGTGGTTGCACTGGCCCGAATGCGGGGTGACTTCCATCTCGCGGAGCAGCGCGTTCATCTCGGCGACCGAGAGGATGCGGCCGGCGCGGACCGAGCCGTGGCAGGCCATGGTCGAGGCGACGTGATCGAGGCGCTCCCTGAGCGACAGCGCCTCGTCGAAGCTGGCGAGTTCGTCCGCCAGATCGGTGACGAGGCCGTGGACGTCGCCCTGCCCCAGCGCCGCGGGCGTCGCGCGGACGAGTATCGCGCGCGGGCCGAAGCGCTCGAGCTCGAGGCCGAACTGGCCGAGTTCGGCGATCCGCGCCTCGAGCCGGTCGCAGCCGGGCTCGTCGAGCTCGACGACCTCGGGCAGGAGCAGCGCCTGGCTGGGCACGCCGCCGCCCTGCATCGCCCGGCGCATCCGTTCGAGCACGAGGCGCTCGTGCGCGGCATGCTGGTCGACGAGGACGAGACCGTCCTCGGCTTCGGCGACGATATAGGTCTTGGCGACTTGCCCGCGCGCGACGCCGAGCGGGAAGTCGATCGTCCGGGGGACGGGCTGATAGGCGGGCTCGGCGCGAGCCTGCGGCGGCGGCGTGAAGAAGGTCGGGCGCTCGCGCACTCCGCTCATCCCGGCGAATGCGGGGATCTCGGGCGATCCGCGATACGGCTCGAGATCCCGGCCTTCGCCGGGATGACGATCTGGCTCGGAAGTCCACATCCCCAACGCCGCCTCGCTCGGGCGCTGGGCGCTGCGGTGGCCGGCCTCGTCCAGCGCGCGGCGCAGGCCGCTGACGATCATGCCGCGGACCAGGGCGGGGTCGCGGAAGCGGACTTCGGTTTTGGCAGGGTGGACGTTGACGTCTACCTGATCGGGCGGGATCTCGAGGAACAGCGCGACCACCGGGTGCCGGTCGCGCGCGAGCATCTCGGCATAGGCGCCGCGCACCGCGCCGACGAGCAAGCGGTCCTTCACCGGGCGGCCGTTGACGAACAGATATTGATGATCGGCGACGCCGCGGTTGAAGGTCGGCAGCCCGGCGACGCCGCCGAGCAACAGGCTCTCGCGCGCGAAGTCGATCGCGACGCTGTTCTCCGCAAGGTCGCGATCGGTGAGCCCGGCGACGCGTTCGGGACGACTCTCGCCGCCCTGCACCGAGAGCACCCGGCGCCCGTCATGCTCGACCGAGAAGGCGATGTCGGGCCGCGCCATGGCGAGGCGCTTCACGACATCGAGGCTCGCGCCATATTCGGCACGCGCCGAGCGCAGGAACTTGCGCCGCGCCGGCACCCGCGCGAACAATTGCTCGACGCGGACGCGCGTGCCCGGCGGCAGTGCGGCAGGGCCCTCCGCCACGACTTCGCCATTGTCGACGGTGCGCGACCAGCCATCGGCACCGCGCAGCCGGCTCTCGATCGTCAGCCGGGC
>JASLBO010000348.1 GCA_030146605.1 Sphingomonas sp.
CGAACGGCTCGTCCGCTACGACGATCTCGATCGGTGCCCCGGTCCGTGCGACGCACCGCGTCGACTTCACCAGCGGTTTCCCGCAGCAGTCGGAAACGATCAACGACTGCAGTGCGACGAACGGCGGCCGTGGCGGCAACTGCAACAACCAGCTCGACCAGGGCGATCTGGGAACCCAGATTGCGCGCGTTATCGTCTCGGAGCAGGAAGCCCGGATCAACCAGTACGGGGCGGAGTTCGCCTGGGACCTCGGCGAGGGAAGCCGCTTCGTATTCGGCGGCGACTATGTCGACGCGAAGATGCGCTCGGCCAGCTCCAACACCCAGCAGATGCTGGGCGACTGGGGCATCACCGACACCGGCCTGGTCAGCCAACTGGCGGGCGATCTCGTCAAGACCTTCTGCATGACCTGCAAGTTCGACAAATATGATCCGGGTTCGACCGGATCGTCGCTGGTCGCATTCCGCGCCAACGCAGTCGACCTGCTGAATGTCTTCTCGCCTTATTATGTGAACAGCGGGATCGCCGGCCGCGGGATCATGCCGCAGGGTTCGGCGGACGACACGGTGGGCGAGAAGACTTGGGCGGTCTATGGCCAGATGGCGTGGAGCGGCGAAATCGGCGGACGCCGGGCAAACGCGTTGATCGGCGTGCGTTATGAAAAGACGAGGGTCAATTCGCTCAGTCTCCAGTCGGTGCCGTCGGCACTGCGCTGGACGTCGGACAACGACTTCAATGTCGACGGCGGGCCCGCGGGTGACGCCATCGTGACGAAGGCGGATTACGACAATTTGATGCCGTCGCTCGACTTCAACATCGAGGTGCTCGACAACGTGATGGCGCGTGCCTCGTTCAGCCAGACGCTGGCTCGTGCGGATTACGGCAATTTGTTCGCATCGGTAACCGCGGGCGCGCCGAATCGCCCGACGGCGCTCGGTGCGGCTCCAGCGACCGCAACCAGGCAGGATCCGGCGCTGTTGCCGTTGGAGTCGGACAATTTCGACGTGTCGCTGGAGTGGTACTACAAGCCCTCGAGCTTCGTCTCGGTCGGCTTCTTCAACAAGAACGTGCGCAACTTCATCGGCACCCAGGTGACCAACGGCAATCTCTTCGGCCTGCGGGATCCAGGCTCGGGGGCTCCTGGCTCACGTTCCGGCATCGCGCTGGAATATCTGCGGACCAACGGCATTCCGCTGAGCGACATCAATCTGTTCGCATACACGGCCCTGCTGGTGCAGAATAACGGGAACCAGGCGGCTGCGACGGCACAGTTCCAGGCAAATTATAGCGGCGGTGCCCTCGGCACGACGTTCTATAATAACCTCGCCACCGCAGTCGACATCCTCGGCGATGCAAACGATCCGCTGGTCAATTTCGGGATCAGCGGTCCGGTCAACAACCGTGAGGGCAATATCCACGGCTTCGAGATCGCCTGGACCAACTTCTTCGGGGATACCGGCCTCGGTTTCTCGGCGTCGTACACCAAGGTCGATGGCGACGTGAATGTGGACCCCTATGCGGATCCAAACGTCAACATCTTCGCGTTGACGGGCCTCGGCGACAGTGCGAACTTCACGGCGATCTACGACAAGGGCGGTCTTTCGGCCCGGGTCTCGTACAATTGGCGCGACAAGTATCTGTCGGGCACGAACCAGGGCGGCAACCGCAACCCGCTGTTCACCGACACCTTCGGAACGCTCGACGCGAATATCAGCTACGACTTCACGCCGAACTTGTCGGTGTCGCTCGAGGCGGTCAATCTGACCAGCGAGTCGTTCCGCCAATATGCGCGGACGGAGACCAATCTGGTCTATGTGCAGGAGCTCAAGCCGCGCTACTGGCTCGGCGCGCGGTTCCGCTTCTGACCGAATTCGGGAGTGGGCCTCGGTCCACTCCCGATAAAGGGGGAGAAAGGCCGCCGCGCCGTGCAGCGGCCTTTTTCTTTTGTCCGTCGCCATCGCGCTGATAGATCTGAGCGGAAACAGGACCGGAGCCGATGAACCCCGTACAGATCAACAATATCGACCATGCGGGTCTGCGGGTCAGCCCGAGGGCGGGCGCCGGGTTCGGCGACGCCGCCAATCAGGCGCTGGTATTCCCCGCCGAGTTCGAGGAGCTGCAACGCGAGTTCCCCCTCGTTTTCCGTCGTCGCGAGACCGGGCTTCAGGCATATGCGCTGCTGGGGCTGGACCGCGACGAGAACCTGTTCCTGTCCGACGATCACTGGACGAGCCGCTATGTGCCCGCCACGCATCGGCGCGGTCCCTTTTCGATCGGCATCGCGCGGAACGCCGCCAACCCGGCAACAGGCGAGCCGATGATCCATGTCAACATGGACGATCCGCGCGTCGGGGACGACGAAGGTCTGCCGCTGTTCCTCGAGCATGGTGGAAATGCGCCCTATCTCAATCACATCTCCGGGGTGCTTCGCCTGCTTTTTCAGGAGATGGAGACCGCTCCGGCCGCCTATGCCGCGCTCGACGAAGCGGGGTTGCTCACGGAAGTCACGCTTTCGATCGATGTCAGCGAGGACCGCCGCTACACCGTTCCCGACGTGCTCGTCGTGGATGTCGAGCGGCTCGCCGCGATGACCGGTGAGCCGCTCGAGCGGTTGTACGGCTCGGGGATCCTTCGCCTCGCCATTCTCGCCGCGGCCTCACTCGGCAACGTCCAGCAGCTGATTGCACGAAAGCAAGCGCTGCTCGGCCCCACCGGCTGAGACGAATTGGCTGCCGTCACCCGCCGCACGCGCGTGATCGAGGGAGCGCACGCCCGCAGCCTGCCGGTGGCCGATCTGATTGCCGAGGGGCGCCCCGCGATCCTGCGCGGGATCGCACGCGACGTGCCGCTTGTCGCTGCCGGGCTGGAAAGCGCGCAGACCGCAATTGCCTGGCTCAAGCAGTTCGATGGCGGCCGTCCCGTCACCGCCTATGTCGGGGAGCCGGCAATTGGTGGCCGGTTCGGCTACGCCCAGGATTGCACTGCGCTGAATTTCGCGCGGGAGCGCGGATCGCTGTCAGGCTATCTCGACCAGCTTCTCGCCACCTTGGGCGATCCCGAGGCGCCTGCCATCTATATCGGCTCGACGGATATCGATCAGTATCTGCCGGGCCTTCGGGAACAGGCCGCGCTGCCGTTCGGCGATCCGCAACTGGCGGCGCATCCGCCACTGGTCAGCATCTGGATCGGCAACCGGACGATTGCCTCCGCGCATTACGACATGTCGAACAACATAGCGGTCACGCTGGTTGGACATCGCCGTTTCACGCTGTTCCCGCCCGATCAGGCGGCCAATCTCTATCCCGGTCCGCTCGATCTGACGCCGGCAGGACAAGTCGTCTCCATGGTCGATTTCGATGCCCCCGATCTGGCGCGGCACCCCGGCTTCGCCGACGCGCTCGCCGCCGCCGAAGTGGCGGAAATGGAGCCGGGCGACGCGCTGATCTATCCCGCTTTGTGGTGGCACCAGGTCGAAGCGCTCGATCCGTTCAATGCGATGATCAACTATTGGTGGAACGCCTCGCCCGGCTTCATCGACACCCCGCAAACGACCTTGCTCCACGCGCTGCTCAGCCTGCGCGACCGCCCCGAGCACGAGAAAAGCGGATGGAAGGCGCTGTTCGACTATTACGTCTTTGGCCCTGCCGATCGCGCAGGAGCGCATTTGCCCGAGCATGCCCGCGGCAATCTGGCGCCGCTGGATGAAATCCAGGCCCGGCGGCTGCGCGCGCAGCTGCTCAACCGATTCAATCGCTGACGGAGGCGCCGAGTGGACGCACCTATCGTGAAACGAGTAATAATTGCAGGCGGCGGCACCGCAGGCTGGGTTGCCGCTGCCGCTCTGGTCAAGCAGCTGGGGCCGCTGCTCGACATAACGCTCGTCGAGTCGGACGAGATCGGCACCATCGGCGTCGGGGAGTCGACGATCCCGACTTCGCGCAGTTTCCATCAGCTGCTCGGTATCGACGAGTCGGTATTCATGCGCGAGACCCAGTCGACCTTCAAACTGGGCATCGCTTTCGAAAATTGGCGGAAAGCGGGTGACCGCTACATTCATAGTTTCGGGGAGATCGGGCGGAGATCGACCTGGATGGCTTCGTTCCATCATTTCTGGATGGAGGCGAGAGCGCAGGGTTTCGGGGGAAGCCTGAGCGACTATTGCTTCGAGCTTCAGGCCGCGCAGGCGGGGCGCTTCGCGACGGGGGCGGGGGCCACGATCAACTATGCATATCATCTCGACGCGACGCTCTATGCGCGCTTCCTGCGAAAGCTGGCCGAGCCGGCGGGAGTCAGGCGCGTCGAAGGCAAGATCGCGAACGTCGAGCGAGATCCCGAGAGCGGCTTCATTACCGCGTTGGTGCTTGAATCGGGCAGCCGGATCGAGGGCGACCTGTTTCTCGACTGCACGGGGTTTCGGGGGCTGCTGATCGAGCAGACGCTCGAGACCGGATATGAGGACTGGACCCATTGGCTGAAGACCAACAGCGCCTATGCAGTGCAGACCCGGTCGGTCGGGGCCCCTCGGCCCTATACCCGCGCGATCGCGCACGAGGCGGGCTGGCGGTGGCAGATTCCGCTGCAGCATCGGGTGGGCAACGGCATGGTGTTCGCGAGCGATTACATGTCGGACGACGAGGCGAAAGCCAAACTTCTGAATGACATCGAGGGCGAGCCCTTGTTCGATCCCCGGCTGATTCGGTATCGAACGGGGCGGCGCAAGAAGGTGTGGAACGGCAATTGCGTTGCGCTGGGGCTGGCGAGCGGGTTCATCGAACCGCTGGAATCAACAAGTATCCACCTGGTCAAGATCGCGATCACCCGCCTGATCGAGGCATTTCCATTCAGCGGCGTGAGCACCGCGGCGGTGGAGCGCTTCAACGCGCATTCGCGGCAGGAGATGGAGAACATCCGCGATTTCATCATTCTCCATTATCACCTCAACCAGCGCGACGAACCCTTCTGGCAGCGTTGCCGCGAGATGGACGTCCCGGATTCGCTTGCGCAGCGGATTGCCGCGTTTCGCGACGGCGCACATGCCTATCAGGACGGGATCGAACTATTCCGAGTCGATTCCTGGGTGCAGGTATTGATGGGGCAGGGGCTGGCGCCGCGGGGTTATCACGCGCTTGCCAAGATGATGCCGCCGGCGGAACTGCGGGAGGCGCTGGCCGGGCTTAAAGGCAATGTGGACGCGGCGGTGGCGAAGCTCCCCACACACGAAGCGTTCCTGCGGAGCTATTGCCCCGCGGCTGCGGCTTAGGGAACGGGCTCGAGCGCGCCGAACCCCGCTATCTCATTTCGGCTTGCTGTTGCCGGCCAAGATCGCGTCGAATTTGGCTTTCGGCCCAGGCCCTGGCGCGATTTGGCGTGCCGGGTGTTGCCGGCGAGTGCCCGAACGGTGACTTGCCGTCGAACGACGAACGCCGCGGACGACTACGGGGTCGTCGGCTGTCGCCGCAGCATGCGGTCGGCATGCTCTTCCTGTTCGCGCGCATCGATCCGTCCGGCACGAGAGGGCGGCACCACCGGCACCACGAGGCAGACGCTTTGAGCGGGCAACACGTCGCGCCAGTCTGCAATCAGCCGCTTATAGGCGTGTCCGACCGGGCGGATCTTCCGGTCCAGATCGTAGAGGCCGACGGGGGTGACGTTGCCGTTTCGCTCACGCAGAGCGGTGTCCCAGTCGACCTGGTCTGTCAGCGAGTACCAGGTGAAGCCGACTGTCGGGATCCCGACATTACGCAGCCGCAATACATTTGCCCATTCTTTCCAGAGCCATTGCACGGCTTCGTCGCCATTTGGACCCTCGCGCATATTCGTCTCTGTATGCATTACCGGCAGCC
>JASLBO010000417.1 GCA_030146605.1 Sphingomonas sp.
CTTCGCGATCTTCCCGTTAAGCGTGCCGCCCAGCGTCGAGAAGCTCGCCGAGGTGCCGCTCAAGGCGCTGCCGGTGACCACCGAGCGCTGGCTCGAGGCGCAGCGGCCCGCTTTGCCCGCGCCGGTGCGCGGGCTGGTCGATTCGATCGGGGTGAAGCTGGAGATGCTGTCGCCCCAGCTCGCGATGCTCGACGAGAAATCGCACGCCGCGGGCGAAGTGCGCAAATTGGTGGGCGAGCAATTGCCCGAGTTGATCAAGGGCTATTCGCGCGTCCCCGAGCCGCTCCGCCGCGTCGAGCGCAACGGCCTGACGCCGGACCAGCAGCTCGCGCAGGGCCTGCAGGTGATCGACGACGAGATTGCGGAGATGTCGGCGCAGCTCGCGCAGGGCGATCTCGATCTGCTCGCGACGCGCGGGCGCTATCTGCAGATCAAATATCAGGGCGACGACGTCAGCGGCGCCTAAACTGGCCCCGCATAGCGCGCGTCGAACCCGCGCGCGAGTTCGCCCAGGCTGATCGACCCGAACCGCGCGATCAGTAGCGCCTCGGCTTCCTCGAGCGCATCGGCAACGGCTTCGTTGACGAGCTTCTCGACGAGGCAGTGCGCCGGCCCGATTTCGTTGCCGATCGCGAAGACCTGCGGCCCGCCGACCGCGCGATGGACGTCGAGCAGCGAGATCGCGTCGAGATCGCAGGCGAGCGCCCAGCCGCCGCCATGCCCCTTTTCCGAGCGGACATACCCTGCGTCGCGCAGCCCCGCCATCGTCCGGCGGACGACCACCGGATTGGTCCGCAGCATCGTCGCGATGGCGTCCGAGGTCATCGGCCCGTCGTGCCGCGCCATGTGCAGCAAAACGTGGAGCATTCGGGAAAGGCGGCTGTCACGTCGCATCGCTCGATCCTTGGACCCTGCACCGCATTTGGCAAGCGGAACAACTCATGATACATCTATTGTTACATGATTCGCAGGAGTGTTGGAATGCGCCGGATGAACGACCCCGATCGCTGGAACCAGATGGCCAAACATTATGAGGAGACCGCGCACCCGTTCACCGCGCCCTTCGCCGAGGCGGCACTCGCGCGGATCACGGTGACGCCGCAGACCCGGCTGCTCGACGTCGCGACGGGCACCGGGGCGCTCGCGCTCGCCGCGGCCTGGGCGGGCGCGCAGGTATTGGCGACCGACTTCTCGCCAGGAATGGTCGCGCGCGCCACGGCGCATGGCCTGCCCAATCTGGAGGGCCGGACGATGGACGGCCAGGCGCTCGATCTGCCCGACGCGTCGTTCGACGCGGTGTTCTCGATTTTCGGCGTGATGATGTTCCCCGATTGGCGCAAAGGCCTCGCCGAGATGGCGCGGGTCACGCGGCCGGGCGGGCACGGCGTGGTCGCCACCTGGCAGAGCGAAGGCGCGGCGACGCATCTGCTGCTCGGGCAGGTCGTCCGCGCATTGTTCCCGGATCGCGAATGGCGATCGGGCTTGCCCGAAGGGCTGACGCTTCTCGGCAAGCCTGAAACGCTGGCCGCGGAGATGGTCGCCGCCGGCTTCGACGTTCCGGTCATCGAGACGATGTCGCACGATTATCTGCTCCGGATGACCAATCTCGAACCCGAGACCCAGTTCGGGCTGAGCGAGGATTGGGCCACGCTCGGCCCGGACGACCAGAAAGCAGTGATCGACGAGGTCTACCGCCGCGCAGACGGCCGCGAGGTGCTGCCGGTTCCCTCGACCGCGCTCATTGCCGTCGCCACCCGCCCTGACGTTTGAGGGCAAGCGCCGGGAAGCTGCGCCCGCCGCGACCTGACATCCCGACGCCGCGCACCGTTGCGCGACAAAAGGATGTCTCGATGCCCCGATTTTCGAACAAAATAATCATCGTCACCGGCGCGAGCTCGGGGATCGGGCTAGCCACCGCGAAACTGCTCGCGGCGGAAGGCGCGCGGCTGGTGCTGTCGGGACGCCGCGGCGATATGCTTGCCGAACTCCGCGCCGAAATCGCCGCGGCGGGCGGCGAGGCCGAGGCGGTGCCCGGCGACATCCGCGACGAGGATATTGCGCGTGCGCTGGTCCGCGTCGCGGAGAAGCGCTTCGGCGGGCTCGACGCGGCGTTCAACAATGCCGGAATGGTCGGCGACATGGGCCCGATCGAGGAACTGACCCTCGACGCGTGGCGGACGCTGGTCGACACCAATGTGACCGGCGCGTTCCTCGGCGCGAAGCACCAGATCCCGGCATTGCGCCGTCGCGGCGGCGGGGCTTTGCTGTTCACGTCGAGCTTCGTCGGCGTCGGCGCGGGACTGCCCGGGATGGCGGCCTATGCCGCGACCAAGGCGGCGTTGGTCGGCCTCACGCAGGCACTCGCGGTAGAGCATGGCGAGGCGGGGATCCGCGTCAACGCGCTCGTCGCCGGCGGCACCGATACACCGGCCAACACCGCGCGCGGCGCCGGCCCGGAGGTGCTCGAATTCATCCAGAAGCTCCACGCGCTGCGGCGCCTCGCCGAGCCCGAGGAGATCGCGCGTGCCGCCGCATTCCTGCTCTCGGACGAGGCGAGCTTCGTCACCGGTTCGGCGATGGCGGTCGACGGCGGCGCCTCGGTCGCCAAGACCTGAACCTCAGCGCTTGCCGATCGCCTCCCGCGCGCGATCGGCAAGCCGCGCGACCGCGGCGGCGTGGATACCGGGCGCGGAGGCGAGCACGCCGAAAGCTTCCGCGTCGGGGGTGTTGAAATCGAGCGGGCGGCCGAACGCGTCGCTCACCGCCGCCCCCGCTTCCTGCGCCAGCAGCACCGCGGCGGCGATGTCCCATTCATTGCCCCAGCGGATCGTCGCGAGCAGATCGGCCTCGCCGGCCGCGACCATCGCGATGCGCAAAGCGATCGAATTGGGTTTGGCGACCATCGCCAGATCATGATCGACCTTCGGAAGCTGGTCGGCGGGCACGCGCGCGCCGGCCAGTGCGCTGCGTTGGGTCACGCGGAGCCGCTCGCCGTTGCGGAACGCGCCGGCGCCCGCCTGCGCGGTCCACACCTCTTGGCGCGCCGGCGCGTCGAGCACGCCGATCACCGGCTTGCCCCGCTCCACCAGCGCGACCGACACCGCCCAGCCGGGCCGGCCGCGAAGATAATCGCGCGTGCCGTCGATCGGGTCGACCACCCAGATCCGCTCCGCATCCAGCCGCGCGGCATTGTCGATCGTCTCTTCGGAGAGCCAGCCGGCATCGGGAAGCAATTCGCCGAGCCGGTAGCGCAGCATCCCGTCGACCTCGAGATCGACCGCGCAGACCGGGTTGCCCGGCGACTTCTCCCAGCGTCGGAAATCGGTGTCCCACAATTTGATCGCGAACCGCCCGGCGTCGGCGGCGATGTTCGCGACTTCGGCGGCCAGGTCATGCACCGGCGATCGTCATCCCGTCGATGCGCAGCGTCGGCGCGTTGATCCCATAGCGGAATTCCAAGTCGTTGGCCGGCGTCAGCGCGAGGAACATATCCCGCAGATTCCCCGCGATCGTGATTTCCGAAACCGCGCGCGTAATCTCGCCCTTCTCGATCAGAAATCCCGCGGCGCCACGGCTGTAATCGCCGGTGACTCCGTTGACGCCCTGCCCGATCAGTTCGGTAACGAGGATGCCGCGATCGATCTCGCCGACCAGCGTCTCGGGGGGGATTTTGCCGGGCTGCATATAGAGGTTGCTCGGCGCCACTCCGGGCGCACCGGCACCGCCGCGCGCGGCATGGCCGGTGGGCTCGAGCCCGAGCTGACGCGCCGACGCACTGTCGAGCAGCCACGTCTCGAGCATGCCCTGATCGACCAGCTTGAGCGGCAGCACCGGCAGGCCCTCGCCGTCGAACGGGCGCGAGCGCAGTCCGCGTGGGCGGTGCGGATCGTCGCAGATCGTCACGCCTCTCGCGAAAATCTGCTTGCCAAGGCAATCGAGCAGGAAGCTGGTCTTGCGCGTGATCGCGGCGCCGCCGATCGCGCCGAGCAAATGCCCCACCAGCCCCGCCGAGACGCGGCGATCGAACACCACCGGCATCGCCCCGCTCGGCACCTTGGCGGGATTGAGCCGCGCCACTGCGCGCTCGCCCGCCAGCCGGCCGATCGCCTCGGGCGCCTCGAGCATCGCGGCATGGCGCGCGCTGTGATGGGCGTGATCGCGCTCCATCGCACCGCCCCCACCCGCAAGCACGCTTGCCGACACGCCGTGGCTGGTCTGCGCATAGCCGCCGGTGAAGCCGTGGCTGGTGGCGATCGCCATCACCGATCGGCTGGCGCCCGCGCTGCCGCCCTCGCTGTTGGTCACCCCGGGCACTGCCCGCGCGGCATCCTCGGCGGCCAGTGCACGCGCCTTGAGCGCCTGGGGATCGTCGCTGGCGCCGTCGTCGAGGTCGAGCAGCGGGGGGCTGCCGTGCATCAGCCGCTCCTGCGGCGCGAGACCGGCCCATTTGTCCTCGGGTGCCTCGCGCGCCATCGCAAGCGCACGCTCGACCAATGTATCGAGCGACCCGGAGCTGAGATCCGAGGTCGACACGCTTGCCGAACGCCGCCCTGTGAAGACGCGCAGCCCGAGCTCCTCGCTCTCCGAGCGCTCGACATCCTCGAGCGCCCCCATCCGCACCGACACCGACAGCGATCGATCCGAAGCGATCACTGCGTCGGACGCATCCGCGCCCGCAGCGCGCGCCCGATCGACGATATCGCGAACGCGTTCGCAGGCTTGGGACTCGGTCAGCATCGCAGCGACTTAGGGAGCCAGTCCGGCAACGTCAAAGTGCCATGTCAAAGCGTTTGCCCGACTACGAAGCACGCGGCGAACATCAGCAACCCTGCATTGCGGTTGGAGCGGAAGCGATGAAGCGCGCTGGCGCCGTCGGCAGGGACGAGCGTGACGACTTGCCAGCCGAGGTGGAGCGCCATCGGCAGCAGCGCCGCCACCGCCAGTGGATCGGGGCGGAGCTGCCAGAAGGCAGCGCTCCACAATATAAGTGCGCCCGCGTAGAAGCCCGCGACGCCGCCGCGGACATGGCCCCCCAGCCGCC
>JASLBO010000421.1 GCA_030146605.1 Sphingomonas sp.
AGCTGATCGACAATGCCTTCTCCCGGCTCGAGGAAGACAATGAGGCGGCGTCGCGGATCAATGCCGCCGAGTCCAAGATCGCCAAGCTCAGCCCGCGTGAAACCGACGTCCTCAAGGGCCTCATCGAAGGGCGGTCGAACAAGATCATCGCCTATGAGCTCGATATCAGTCCGCGGACGGTGGAGATCTATCGCGCCAATCTGATGGAGAAGCTCGAGGTGCGCAGCCTTTCCGAAGCGCTGCGCATTGCTTTCGCGGCGGGGCTGTTCCCGAAGAACTGAGGTCGGTCAGCGAGCCGCCGCCCGATGCGGCGGCACCCTCCCCCGCCCCGCCCGGGGCTGGTGCGATGCAGGTGGTGGACGCCTCTGTCGCAAGAACCTGCGTGAAGCACGGCGCTGCGCGCAGCCGCTTTTCGCTGCGCCAACCTGCCTTTGCCGTCACGCTCATCGAAGCGCGGCGCGAAGTCGATAAAATCCCTGTGATTTCGTCCACTTGGCGTCCCCCCGTTTATAATGGTTCTGAAGCGCCGTGCGCGCTCCCCTTATAGACTCACAGGAAATGGGCATGATTCAGACGTTCAACAGCTGGCGCCTGCCGAAGAAGATGCTCGTATCCTTCGCGGTAATTGCGGTGCTGGTCGCCAGCATCGCGGGTTCGGGCATCTTCGCGATGCGCGAGCTGGGTGCGATCGCCACGCGTCACGTCGAACGTGGCATTGGCGGCACCGAAGCGCTCGGCCAGCTCATTTCCGCGCTTCGCGAGCATCGCATCATCATCTGGTCGCAGATGAATGCCTCCTCTCCGGAGGAAGAGCGCAGCTACGAGCAGCGCCTCGAAAAGAACAAGACGGTACTCGCCGAGGCTATCGGGCATTATGCGCCGCTTGCCGGCGAATACGCTCCCCGGCTCGAGGCATTGAAGGGGCAGATCGACAAGCTCGAGAGCATCAACGATCGCATCTTCGCCACCAAGAAGTCGCAGGGCGTCGACGCGGCACTCCTGCTCGTCAAGGCTGAAGGCCGCGATGCCTCCAACAAGGCGATCGAGGAAGCCGAAGGCTTGATCGAACTGCAGCAGAAGCGCGCGCAGGCCAACAACGAAGCCGGCCAGTCCTTTGCGACCACCGCGCTCGTCTTCATGCTCCTGCTCTCGCTCGCCGGAATGGGCCTGTTGGTCGCGATTTCGCGCCTGATCGGCAAGACGGTGTCGTCGCCGATGGCCGAGCTGTCGAAGGTGACCAAGCTGCTTGCCGAAGGCGGCAAGGCCGAGGTTCCCCATCGTGCCCGTGCCGACGAACTTGGCGAAGTCGCACAGGCGGTCGAGCTGTTCCGCATGGCAGCTATCGAGCGTGCAGAGGCTGATGCCCGGGTTGCCGCCGAGCAGCAGGTCGTCACCGCATCGCTGCGGGAAGGCCTGTCGGCACTGACCCACGGCGACCTCACCGCCGAGATCCGTACGGACTTCCCGCCCGCTTATGTAGAGCTGAAGAACAACTTCAACGAGGCAGTGGTCGAGCTGCGCAGTCTGATCGGCACCGTGATGGAAAGCGCCGCGACGATCCGCACCGGCTCGGGCGAGATCGCCCAGGCGTCGGAAGACCTCGCGCGCCGCACCGAAGCCAATGCCGCGAGCCTCGAACAGACCTCGGCCGCAGTGACCCAGATGGACGGCCGCCTCAAGGCAACCGCTGCTTCGGCAAGCCGCACGGTGGCGCGCGCCGACGATGCTATCGCCACCGTCTCGGGCGGCCGCTCGGTAGCCGACGAAGCGGTGCAGGCGATGAGCCGCGTCGCCGACGGCGCCAAGGGCATCGACTCGGTCATCGAAGGCCTGGACAAGATCGCCTTCCAGACCCGCGTCCTTGCGATGAACGCCGCAGTCGAGGCCGGCCGTGCCGGTGAGGCGGGCCGCGGCTTCGCGGTCGTTGCCGATCTCGTCTCGGCGCTGGCGATGCGCTCGGAAGAGGAAGCGGCACGCGCCCGCGACCAGCTCACCGCGACCCAGACCGACATCGTCGCGGCAGTGGAGATGGTCCAGAAGGTCGACACGGCGCTCGCCGACATTTCGGGCGACGTGGGCGAAGTCCACAAATTGCTCGGCGAGATGGCAAGCGACAATCTGGCCCAGTCGACCGCGATCAGCGAGATCTCGATCGCGATCGGTACGATGGACCAGTCCACCCAGCAGAATGCCGCAATGGTCGAAGAGACGTCGGCCGCCGCGCGCAACCTGAGCGGCGAAGTCGCCGCGCTCAGCGAGCAGGCGTCGAAGTTCAACGTCGGCACCGGCGCACGCCCCGCGACGATGCGCACAAGCGCTCCGGCGCGCAGTGCCGGGGGGGACAAAGCGTCGGGCTATGTCTCGCCGGTCAAGGCGCTTCCGGTTACGGCGCTGGCAGGCAGCGGCGGTGACGTCTGGGCTTCGTTCTAAAAGCCTGCGAGAAAACGCATCTACCGGGGCGTCGCGACAACTGTCGCGGCGCCCCTTTTCATTCGGTCGAAATGTCGCTGGCTGTAATTCTACGTAGCTAAAAGTTCTTCCGCACCGCGAATGTGTCCAACTCGTGTCCTATAATCAGGAAGGGCCCACCGCGCCTGCGGTTGGGGCAACCGGTAGTTCGGGTCGCAAATGCCGACCGCCGGCAAAAGGAGATTATCGTGCACTGGTTCCAGGCTGTGGCGCCGATTCGGCAAAAGCTTCGCATCGCGTTCAATTCGCTGCTTGCGGCGATGGCTCTGGCGACGCTCGTCGCGCTGGTTGCACCCGCCATGGTCGCGCTGCCGATCGTGGCGATCCTGATCGTGGGCGCCGCGATCCAGTGTGGCCGCTATCGCAAGGCGATCGCCGATCCCTATGTGGCGACGGTGGTGCGCATGGAAGCGCTCGCCGCGGGCGATCTCGCCACCCCCATCGAGTTCACCGACTATCAGGACTGTGTCGGCCGGATGACCAAGGCGATGCTGACGTTCCGCGATACCGCGATCACGCAACAGCGCCTCGCGCAGGAGCAGGACGAGGCGGTTCAGCGGCTCGGCAGCCAGCTCGAACGGCTGAGCGAGGGCGATCTCACTGCCGAAATCGGCGAGGGCTTCCCCGCCAGCTATGCTCTGGTTCGCACCAGCTACAATACCGCGCTCGCGTCGCTGCGCGAGCTGATCGGCTCGGTGACCGAGAGCGCCGCAACGATCCATACCGGATCGGGCGAGATCGCCCGGGCGTCGGAAGACCTTGCCCGCCGCACCGAAGCCAATGCCGCGAGCCTCGAACAGACCGCCGCCGCGGTGACCCAGATGGACCAGCGGCTCAAGGCGACTGCGCAAGCTGCCAACCGGACGGTAGGCCGCGCCGACGGCGCCATTGCCACCGTCTCGGGCGGCCGCGCCATCGCGGACGAGGCGGTGCAGGCAATGACTCGCGTGGCAGACAGTGCCAAGGGGATCGACAGCGTCATCGAGGGTCTCGACAAGATCGCGTTCCAGACCCGCGTCCTTGCGATGAACGCCGCGGTCGAAGCCGGTCGCGCCGGCGAGGCGGGTCGCGGCTTTGCGGTCGTCGCCGATCTCGTCTCGGCGCTTGCCATGCGCGCCGAAGAGGAGGCCGGCCGCGCCCGCGACCAGCTCACCGCCACCCAGACCGACATCGTCGCCGCGGTGGAGATGGTTCAGAAGGTCGATGGCGCGCTGGCCGATATCTCCGGCGATGTCGGCGAGGTTCACGCACTGCTTGGCGGCATCGCCACCGACAATCAGGCTCAGTCGACCGCGATCACCCAGATCAGCGCCGCGATCGGCACGATGGATCAGGCCACCCAGCAGAACGCCGCGATGGTCGAGCAAACCTCCGCAGCGGCGCGCAACCTGTCGGGCGAAGTCGCCGCGCTGGGGGAGCAGGCGTCGAGGTTCGACATCGGCAGCGACGGCGGAGCGATCCGCGCGAGCCAATCCGCCCGCCCCGCCACGGCTGCGGCCAGAGCCAAGGGCTATGTCTCCCCCGTCAAAGCGCTTCCCGCCACTGCGATGTCGGGTGTGGCTTCGGAGACCTGGGCTTCGTTCTAAGGGCCTATTGCCTGGCCGGAAGGAGCGTCGCGGCCATGCCGCGGCGCTCTTTCCTGTTTTGGCCTCTATCCTCGTGAATGACCGATTATCGATATTATCGATTGACGATATGTCCCACTTCTCTTATCGATAATCGAGAAGGTCGCACATTGGGTGTCCGACCGCTACGAGGATCGACCATGCCTGAGGATCGCCGCACCGACCTGCTTCTGACCGTGTCGCGCCACGCCTTGCGCCTCGCCATCGCCGT
>JASLBO010000452.1 GCA_030146605.1 Sphingomonas sp.
CGCCGAAGGTCTCGTCGACGTTCTTCCAGTTGATCAGGCCCGAGACCTCGGGCGTGATCTTGCTCAGATCGCCCTCGGCATCCTCGACCGTCCTGTCATAGAGTGCCTTGGCGCCGATCGAGCCCGAGAAGCCGTCCTCGCGCGAATCGAGCGGCCGGCGGGTGACGACGTTGATCGATGCGCCGATGCCGCCCGACGGGATGTTGGCGCGGCCGGTCTTGTAGACCTCCAGCGTCGCGACGCCTTCCGAGGCGAGGTTCTGGAAGTCGAACGAACGGCCGGTGCCGCGCGCGAAGGCGTTGCCGGTGCTCGTGTCGATGCTGGTCGACGGGAGCTGGCGGCCGTTGAGCGTGACCAGGTTGAAGCCGCCGCTGAAGCCGCGAACCGCGACCTGCGAGCCTTCGCCGTTGGCGCGGGTGATCGACACACCGGTGATACGCTGGAGCGATTCAGCCAGGTTCGTATCAGGGAACTTGCCGATGTCTTCCGCGGAGATCGCGTCGACGACGCCGGCGGAGTTGCGCTTGATGGCGATCGCCTGATCGAGCGAAGCGCGAATGCCGGTGACGACGACGTCCTCGGCGGCGGGGTCCTCCTGAGCGGTGGCGGTGGCGGCCTGCGGCGCGTCGGTGTCGCCCGTCGCGCCCTGCGCAAACGCCACTGCCGGCATCAGGAAGGTCGCCGCGATGGCGATAGCGGATGCCGAGCGCGCGAGCGCCGGCGTAAGCCGAATGCTGTTCATATGTCCCCTCCGAAGTCGACGAGCCGTGGCTCGCCGCATGGTTCTTTTTCTGAGTCGGCGTCTACCGCTCGATGTTAACGCTAACACCCTGTCCGGCGTTGTCAACGGTGACAGTTGGGTCAGCGCGATCGTGCTCGCCTAAACTAAGCTATTCAGAAATATGAGGTTTTACGTTCCGGGTTTTTATCGGGCGGATTTTTTCCGGCTGTGCGGCATAAATCACACAGAGTATTTAATCGACTGAACGCCGCCTGGGGTCGCAAAGCCTCCAAAACCGAAAGCCGTGCTTCGATGCAGGACGCGGATGTTGAAAGATACTTGGCCGGCCCCCGGTGAGGAGAACCGCTGGGCTGGCGCACCGACCGCTCCGGCTGAAAGGCAAATCGTCCTCCCCGACGGCCGTTGGCGCGTTCGGCGATATATGCCCAAGGGGTGTATCTCCGTCTGGTGCGTCCCGGATTTGTCGGCTTAAAGTGTGGCCCTGTTTCGGGCAGCGGCCGGTTCTGCGATGGGCGGAGAGACCAACTACATGTTCTCGCGTTCGCCAAAGCGCTTTACCGTCGGCCGATAGCGGGCGCACTTCCGGTGGAACGGTGATGACAAGGGAGAGTCGCGTGAGGGTAATTCAGGCATTTACAGCCGTGTTGCTGCTGCCGGTGGCGGCATCGGCCCAAACTTCGGCGCAACAGGCTCGTGCGATCGCCGGCGAACCGCCGTCCGCGCCACAGCGCCTGATTCTAAAGGATGTGCCCCGTGCGACCGGGAAAGCCATATCGCTCTTCGACGGTCGCAGCCTTGATGGCTGGCAGCCCTGGCTCGGCTTTGTCGATCCTGCGGTGACCTACAAGCGCGACCCCGGCAGCGCGCCGATCGGCACTGCCCGAGACACCAGCGGGGACTTCGCTGTCCGGCAGATCGACGGAGTGCCGGCGATCTGGGTGAAGGGGCAAACCTGGGGCAGCCTCGTCCACACCGCGGACCTTCGCGACTATCACCTTCGTCTGCAGTATAAATGGGGTCCGAAGACATGGACGCCGCGCGAGAACCTGCCGCGCAACAATGGCCTCCTTTACCATAGCCACGGCGTCCCGGGCGAGGTGTTCGGGACCTGGCGCCCGTCGGTCGAATTCGAGATCATGAAGGGTTCGACCGGGATGATCGTGACCGTCGGTGGCAAGGTCCGGGCGCGGACGACCGTAGCTTTCGACCCTTCGCTGGCGCCGCCGCACCTCCGCTTCCGCCTGGGCGGTCGCGCCATCGACATGATCAACGGCACGGGAACGTGGAATGTCGAGGGTGCCAGTGATCCGGAACTGCCGGTCGGCGCATGGAATACGCTCGACCTCTATGTTGTTGGCGACCGCGCCGTGCATGTCGTGAACGGCGTACCCGTCGCCGAGGCACATGGCCTCGCGATGATCCTGCCTGACGGCACCCGCAAGCCGCTGACGCACGGGCACATCCAGCTTCAGTCCGAAGGCGCCGAAACCTATTTCCGCTCGATCACTATCGAGCCGATCCGCACCTTGCCGCGATTGGTGAGCGCCGACCGCTAGGCTGTGTTCCGCTTAAATTCGGCCGCGACCTGTTCTCCTGCGAAAGCAGGAGCCCAGGATCACAGGCGTTGCGCTCTGGGCTCCTGCTTTCGCAGGAGCACGATTCAGATTGAAGGAAAAACGAGTCCAGCCCGGACAGAGCTCCTGCCGAGGCATCGCCGGGCGGAAGCCGGGCTGAGCCGTCAACCGCATCAGCGCTGAAGCAGCATCGCGCCGTCCACCCCGGGGACGTATCGCCATTTGAATGCGCGAGCAGTTTCAATCCTCCCCCGCCAGGGGGAGGTGGCATGCGCAGCATGCCGGAGGGGGAGGAATCACTGCGTTCAGTGACTCCTCCCCCTCCGTCGCCTTCGGCGCCAGCTCCTCCTGGCGGGGGAGGATCGCTGAATGGCGATACGCCCTAACCCCCTGGAGGGAGGGGGATTTTGAATGTCGATACAACCTGGCGGCGTGATGGACGGCGCTACCTGGCTTTGGGCGGTCGCGGCGGAGCGCCCGACACGCCGGCCGCGGATTGAACGACGGGCTTCAACGTCCCGTCGCGATTATACTCGAGATACTCCACCGTCACGGCGCGACGGCCGATCGCGCCGTTCAGCTCCCCGATCGCCAGCGCAGCATTGTGCAGGAAAAGGTACCAGTTTCCCTTGAATTCGGCGATCCCGGGATGGATCGTGAAGCTGTATTTGCCCGATCCGGTCAACTCGCCGCGATACGTCCACGGGCCGTTGATCGAAGACGCCGTGGCATAGGATATCTTCTCGTCGCGGTGCTTCGAGCGATCGAGCGACGCATAAGTAAGGTAATAAAGGGAGCCACGCTTGTGCAGCCAGGGCCCTTCCTCGAAGTGCGGCGGCGTGATCTCGGTGATCGGACCATCGATCTCGATCATGTTGGGCTTGAGCTTTGCGATGTAGCATTGGCGGTTGCCCCACGCGATCCAGGTCGTGCCGTCGTCGTCGGTGAACACCGTCGGATCGATGTCCTCCCAGCTATGCGTCCCCTTGGGCGTCATCTGGTTGGTGATCAGCGCGGAGCCTTTGGCATCGACAAACGGGCCGGCGGGGGTATCGGCTACCGCAACCGCGATCGCCTTGCCCGGGTGCGTGTCGTCGTGCTCGACCGCCGCGTAGAACCAGAACTTCCCGTTCTTCTGGATCGTCTGCGATGCCCAGGCGTCCTTCTTGGCCCATTTGAAGTCGGCGACTTTCATGATCGGACCGTGATCGGTCCAATGCTTCATGTCGGTCGTCGAATAGACGAGCCACTCGCGCATGTTGAACATCTCGTCGCGCTGCGCTTCGTCATGCCCGACATAGAGATAGAGCCGGTCCCCCACCACCAGCGGGGCCGGGTCGGCAGTGAATTTGTCGCGAATGATCGGGTTGGCGCCCGGCGCAGATGGTGGAGTCGTCTGCCCGAGGGCCGAGCCCGACGATGTTAACGCTATCAACAAAGCCGCTGCGCGTTTCGCCTGGCTGATGCCCATTCCCACTGTCGCTCTCCCATTTGCTTTGCGAAGAGATTAGTCAGACTAAAAAGACCGTCAATCCCGTCATTTCAAGGCGGGCGTGGAAGCACTGGCACCCGAGCGTCGGTCAGTGCCCAACCGAGGGGAAGTTTCGATGGGATCGCGAAAAGACGTCGAACATCGCGAAGGCATCACGCGCCGGTTTCTGCTCGGCGGGTCGGCAGCAGCGGCAGCGGGCCTTTCCGCCCCCGCCATGGCCACCGCGGCCGAAGCAGCGAAAGCGCACGCGCACCGTCTCTGGTATCGGCAGCCGGCCGAGAAATGGACCGAGGCACTGCCGGTCGGGAACGGTCGCGCAGGCGCCATGATATTCGGGGGCGTAGCGCGTGAGCGGCTCCAGCTGAACGAGGACACATTATGGTCGGGCGGCCCCTATGATCCCGTCAATCCGGCGGCGCGCGATGCGCTGCCCGAGGTTCGCCGGCTGATCTTCGCCGGACGCTATGCCGAGGCGCAGGCACTGGCCGACGCCCGGCTGATGGCCCGGCCGCTGAAGCAGATGTCGTACCAGACGGCGGGCGACCTGTTCATCGACATGCCGCAACTCGCGCAGGCCGAAATCCGCGACTATGCGCGCGAACTCGACCTCGACGCGGCCCTCGCCACTACCCGCTTCGAGGCGAACGGAACGCGCTTCCGCCGCGAGGTCGTCGCCTGCCCCGTTCGTCAGATCATCGCGGTCCGGCTATCGGCGGACCGGCGCGGCGCGATCAGCTGCGCGGTGGGGCTTTCGTCGCCCTTGAAGCACGAGACTGCGATCGACGGCGAAACGCTCGTGCTGGCGGGCCGCAACGGCGACATGGCGGGCATTGCCGGCGCGCTGCGCTTCGAGCTGCGCGCACGCGTCGTCACGCGCGGAGGCACGCTCGGGAAACGCGACGGTAAAATCATCATCCACAGCGCAGACCAAACAACCCTGCTGATCGCGCTGGCGACGAGCTTCCGGCGCTTCGACGATGTCGGCGGGGACCCCGCCGCGATCACGCGCGCCCGGCTCGACGCGGCCGCGGCAACGAGCTTCGCCGAAATCGCCGCCGACGTCGCCGCCGGGCATCGCCGCCTTTACCGCAACGTCCGGCTGGACCTAGGGCAGACGATCGCCGCCGACCAGCCGACGGATGTGCGCATCCGCACGAGCGAAACGGCAAACGACCCGGCACTGGCCACGCTCTATTTCAACTATGCCCGCTATCTGTTGATCTGCGCCTCCCGGCCGAAGAGCCAGCCTGCCAATTTACAGGGCATCTGGAACGAGAGCCTCGATCCGCCCTGGGGCTCCAAATACACGATCAACATCAACACCGAGATGAATTACTGGCCAGCCGAGGTGACCGGCCTTGCCGCATGCACGGCGCCCTTGATCGAGATGGTCCGCGAACTTGCCGAAACCGGCGCACGGACGGCGCGTGAGATGTATGGCGCGCGCGGCTGGGTCGCGCATCACAACACCGATCTGTGGCGCGCGACGGCGCCGATCGACGGCGCGCAATGGGGCCTGTGGCCCACCGGCGGCGCGTGGCTGTGCACGCATCTTTGGACCCGCTACGAATATGGCCGCGACGCGAAATGGCTCGCCACGGTCTATCCGCTGATGCGCGGCGCCGCCGAGTTTTTCGTCGATGTGCTCCAGCGCGATCCATCGACGGGGTTTCTCGTCACCAACCCGTCGCTGTCGCCGGAAAACCGGCACCCGCACGGCGCCTCGCTTTGCGCGGGACCGGCGATGGACATGCAGATCCTGCGCGACCTGTTCGAACAAACCGCCGCCGCCGCCGATGTGCTCGGAACCGACGCCCCGTTCGCGGCGCAGTTGCGGACACTGCGCAGGCAGCTGGCACCCGACAAGATCGGCGCGCTGGGCCAGTTGCAGGAGTGGCAGGAGGATTGGGACGCCGCCGCTCCGGAACGCGACCACCGGCATGTGTCGCATCTCTACGGGCTCTACCCGTCGCACCAGATCAACCTTCAGGACACACCGGCCCTTGCCGCCGCCGCGCGCCGTTCGCTCGAGCTGCGCGGCGACGAATCGACCGGCTGGGCCACTGCGTGGCGGATAAACCTCTGGGCGCGGCTCGGCGACGGCGAACGTGCGCACCGGATCCTCAAATTCCTGCTCGGGCCGGGGCGCACCTATCCGAACATGTTCGACGCGCATCCCCCGTTCCAGATCGACGGCAATTTCGGCGGCGCGGCCGCGATCGCCGAGATGCTGCTGCAAAGCCGCGGCAACGAGATTCTGCTACTGCCCGCGCTTCCCGAGGCATGGCCGACCGGATCCGTCCGCGGGCTGCGCGCCCGGGGGGCGTGCACCGTCGATCTCGATTGGCACGCAGGGCAGTTGCGCCACGCCGTCCTGGTGAGCGCAATCGGCGGCCAGTTTCGCGTGCGCCTAGGCCGGCGGAGCGTCTCGGTCATGCTCCAGCCGGGGCGACCGGTGCGCCTCGCCGGCGCGACGCTGCGCGCACGGCCAAACGGGTGAGCTGCCTTATTCGGGCAGCGCTACAGCAAGCATCTGGCATTTGCAGCGGCCCGGTAAGGAACTCACATCGACGAGCGCGTATCCTCGAGCGCCAGCTCGACGAGCGCCCGCATTGCCTCGCTCGCCGCTTCGGGATCGCCAGCCGCTATGGCTTCGAAGACGCGCGCATGATCGGGCAGTGGATCGCGGGGCAGCGCGCGTGTCCGCTGCTTGAACTGGGTCGTCCAGTTCACCGCCGCGCCGATGCTGGCACTCAGCGCGATCAGTGCGTTGTTGTGCGTGGCTTGCAGCAACGCGTTGTGAAAGTCGCGATCGGCGGCCCGTCCCGCCTCGGTCGCCAGCGTGAACCGGCGCATCCCGGCCAGGCCGTCCTTCATCGCCTTGAGATCGGCCTTGTCGCGGCGACCCGCGGCGATGCGCGCCGCCGCGGGCTCGACGATTGCGCGCAGCTCGAACAGGTCGCGGACGAACTCCAGATCGGGCTCGCCCGAAAACGCCCAGGCCAGCACCACCGGATCGAGCACGTTCCAGCGGCTGCGCGGCAGCACCCGCGTCCCCGCCTTTGTGCGGCTTTCGACCAGCCCTTTCGCGGCGAGCACCTGTACCGCCTCGCGATACGCGCTACGCGAAACGTCGAGCGCTTCTGAATTGGCGACTTCGCCGGTCAGCCGCTCGCCTGGTGCTATCCGCCCGGAGACGATCGCCGTGCCGAGATAATGCGCCACCGCCCCGCGCAGCCGCCGGCCACTGCCCTTGGCCGAAGCGGAGAGCGGCGCGATCGTGGCGGCCACAGGCGCCGGGGGGTCTTCGCTGTCCGATGCCATATGCCCCCCCTTGCTGCGCGCTTATCCCCAGCCCGGCCACGCAGCGCAAGACGCATGACGTATTAGTCCGAGTACAAGACGCACGCCGACGCACGACAAGGGTCTGATCGCCTCCGAACGTCAGCCTTCGACTATCACGAGTCGGGGCGTGCGGATCTCAGTGCGCACGCTCGAGCATTCCGTGCATCGCAATCCAGCGCACGAACGAGTCGAACCAGCCGGTGCTCGTAGTCTTCTTGGGGTACATGCCGAAGCCGTGCCCGCCCTGCTCGAACAAGTGGAACTCCGCGGGCCGCTTGGCCGCGCGCCAATTATCGATCAGGCCGATCCCGCCATTCGCGAAAAAGGGATCGTCGGCGGCGAGTGCGACGAACATCGGCGGCGCGTCGGCGGGGACGGTGACCGCGGCAAGCGGCCCGTAGATGTTGCCGATGAACGCAGGCTTGGCATCCTCGCCCGCGAGCGTGGTCGCAAGCGTCAGCATGGCGCCGGCGGAGAAGCCGACCATCCCGATACGATCCTTGTCGACATGCCATTCGCCCGAGCGGCGGCGGATCAGCGCGAAGGCGGCGCGCGCATCGGCGATCTGGGGTGCCAGACCCGCCAGCGCCTGCTGCGGGTCCATGCGCGGTCGGCGCGCAGTCGCGGAGAACATCTCGGCCATCGAGCGCTCGAACCCCGCCATATCGGCCGGGGTCTGATTGAGCCGATATTTGAGCACGAAAGCAGCCACGCCCTTTGCGGCAAGCGCTTTCGCAACGTCCCAGCCCTCATTCTCCATCGAGAGCGTCCGGAACCCGCCGCCCGGGGCGACGACGACAGCGGCGCCCGTCGCGCGGGCGGGATCGGGCAGAAAGGGCGTGAGCGTCGCGACGGTGACATTCCGCGCGAAGACACTGCCATATTGGCTGTGCCACGATTCCGCCGCGGCCGCGCCCGGCAATGGACTGGTATCCAGCGTGATCGCACTGGGCTGCGCCGGGACCGCGATCGGCGTCATCTTGTCTTTCTGGGCGCTCGCCGGCGACGCGAGCGTGCAAGCCAGAGCGACCGCGGCCGCCATGAGGGCGCGGACCGGTCGGATTCCGCGCAATGGCCTGGGGGTTCGAATGATATTCACGGCATTCCCTCCTGTCATTCTCTGCCCGATGGCGACATACCTCGGACTATTAGCTTCAGTGGCTAGCCCCGCTCCAGTCGTAAGCGCTGGCGATGAGGGCTACTTGTGTCCGGTTGCGAACGTTCAACCGGCGCATCAGCGCCGTCATGTGTCCTTTGACGGTTGCCTCGGAGATCCCCAGCGCGCGGGCAATCTCCCTGTTGGGCGACCCTGAATGGACGAAACGGAGCACTCTGGTCTGCATCGGCGTGAGTCGCGGCGGCGGGGCGGCGACCGCCTGCGGTGACCTTCCACGAGCGGGGCCGTCATGCACATTTTCCAAGCCCTCCTCCCCTGCCGTGGCGGTCTTTACCGCTCGGGCGCACGCATCACGCGGCATCAAGTTAGCGCTACCATAGTCATTAGTCAGACCTATTCAAGCGAAGTGTGCGGGCAGTTCGCGT
The DNA here is from genome assembly GCA_030146605.1 of Sphingomonas sp. Taxonomy (GTDB): domain Bacteria; phylum Pseudomonadota; class Alphaproteobacteria; order Sphingomonadales; family Sphingomonadaceae; genus Sphingomonas. The sequence goes on from JASLBO010000452.1 coordinate 8,696, forward strand.
GCGAGCCGCCAAGACTCGTTTCCAAAAGGTT
>JASLBO010000459.1 GCA_030146605.1 Sphingomonas sp.
GTTCGGATGCGCGGCATGCGCTTCGAGCAGGCGTTCGACGTTCGGATCATCGAGCGCCGCGAAAGCGATGATCGCATTCGGCATCCCCCGATCGCCAGCGATGCCCTGCAGCCATTCGGTCTCGGCGAGCGCCGCGGAGGCCTCGGCACCGGCATCGACATGCACGATGCCGCGGACGTCCCAGCCCGACGCGTCCGCGAGATAATCGTCGAGCAGATAGGTCTTCGCGATCGGCTCGACGCTGCCGTTCGGGCCGTCATCGGCAAATGGCGGCGTCAGCCACGGGTAGGCGATGCGATCGAGGTCCCAGAGATGCACATGGGCATCGATGAAGGGCAGATCGCGCGCCATTTCCTCTCCCTATCGTCATCCCGGCGAAAGCCGGGATCTCGGGCGGCGAGCGAACGGCCCGCGGCATGAGATCCCGGCTTTCGCCGGGATGACGTTTGTTGTCAGTACGTCGTCCGCCCCCCCGACGTGTCGAAGGTCGACGCCGTGGTGAAGCTGCATTCCTCGCTCGCCATGAACAGGATCATCGCGGCGCTCTCTTCGGCCTCGCCCAGCCGGCCCATCGGGATCTTCGAGCGCATATAATCGACCTGGCTCGGGGGAAGCTGATCGAGGATCGGGCTCTCGAAGGTCGCCGGGGTGAGCGCGTTGGCGATGATGCCCTTGCCGGCCAGTTCCTTGCCGAGCGACTTGGTGAGGCCGATCACCCCCGCCTTCGATGCCGAATAGGCCGAGGCATTGGGATTGCCTTCCTTGCCCGCGACCGAGGCGACGTTGACGATGCGGCCATAGCCGTTCGCCAGCATGTGCGGGACGACCGCGCGGCAGCAATAGAACAGCCCGTTGAGGTTGATCCCGATCACGCTCGCCCAACTGTCGAGCGGGTATTCGTGGACAGGCGCAGTGGCGCCGGTGATCCCCGCCGAGCAGACGAGCACGTCGACCCGGCCGAGCGCCCTGGCAGTCTCGTTCGCTGCGGCCGCCACTGCCGCCGCGTCGGAGACGTCGACCGAAGCGGTGTGCGTCGCGCCGACCTCGGCTGCCGCCTCGGCGATTGCGTCAGCGTTGACATCCCAGAGCGCGACCTTGCCGCCCTCGGCGACGAACCGCTTTGCGACGGCGCGGCCGAGCCCCGAGGCGCCGCCGGTGATGATCGCGGTGCGGCCCGCGAAGCGATCGGGATAGAGCGTCAAGCGCGTGCCTCCGACCAGGCAATGACATCCTGCGCCTGCTCGCCCAGCTTCTCGATGCCGAGCGCGACCTTGTCGCCCGCCTTGAGGTACACGGGCTCGGGCTTCTGCCCCATGCCGACGCCCGGGGGCGTGCCGGTGGTGATGATGTCGCCGGGCAGCAGCTTGATGAACTCGCTGACGTACGCGACGAGCTTCGAGACCGGGAAGATCATCGTCGAAGTGGTGCCGTCCTGCTTCCGCTCGCCATTGACGTCGAGCCAGAGGCGCAGATTCTGCGGATCGCCGACTTCGTCCGACGTGACCAGCCACGGCCCGACCGGACCATAGGTCGGGCAGCCCTTGCCCTTGTCCCACGTGCCGCCGCGATTGATCTGGTAATCGCGCTCGGAAAGGTCGTGGACGACGCAATAGCCCGCGACATGATCGAGCGCGCTCGCCTCTTCGATGTACGAGCCACCCTTGCCGATGACGACGCCGAGCTCGACTTCCCAGTCGCTCTTCACCGATCCGCGCGGGATCACGACAATGTCGTGCGGACCCTGGATGCAGCTGACCGCCTTGGTGAAGATCACCGGCTCTTCGGGGATCGGCAGGTTCGATTCGGCCGCGTGATCAGCATAGTTCAGGCCGATCGCGATGAACTGGCGGGTGACCGCCACCGGCGGGCCGTAGCGCACGCCCTCGGGCGCGAGCGGCAGCGAGGCGGGGTCGATCGCGGCGAGCGCGGCGAGGCCCTCGGGCAGGAGCTGGTCGAGCCCGATGTCGCTGACATGCGCGGAGAGATCGCGGATGCGGCCATCCTTGTCGATCAGGCCGGGGCGTTCGCTACCGGCGGGTCCAAAACGGCAGAGTTTCATGGTCTCGGTCTCTCGCTCTCAATGCGTGTAGGGGCGGTGCATCGGCAGCTCGCGATTGAGCTCGACCCCGAAGCCGGGCTTGTCGAGCGCGCTCACGTGCAGGCGCCCGTTCACGGGCACCGGCTCGCCGATCAATTGCGGGTGGAACATCGGGACGACCTCGGTCGGCCCGGGGTGCATCATCAGAAACTCGGCAAACGGGCTGTTATGCCGGGTGATGACGAAGTGATAGCTGTACACCGACGAGCCGTGGGGGATCATCATCACGCCCTTGCTGTCGGCATAAGCGGCGATCTTGATCAGCTCGGTAACGCCGCCGCACCAGCCGACATCGGGCTGGATGATGTCGCAGCATTCCATGTCCATCAGCATGCGGAAGCCCCAGCGGGTCGCCTCATGCTCGCCGGTGGTGACGAGCAGCCCCTTGGGCGCATTCTTCTTGAGCGCGGCATAGGCCCAGTAATCGTCGGGGCTGAGCGCCTCCTCGATCCATTTGAGCCCGCATTCGTCATAGGCGCGGTGCGCGAGCCGGGTGGCGTAATCGAGATCGAGGCTCATCCAGCAATCGAGCATCAGCCAGAAATCGTCGCCGACTCGGGAACGCATCTCGGCAAGGTCGGCGATGTTCTTGTGGAGCCCTTCGAGGCCTTCTGCGGGGCCATGGTGGAGCGGCAGCTTGCCGCCGATGAAGCCGAGTTCCTTGGCCACATCGGGACGCGCGCCGGTCGCGTAGAACTGCAATTCGTCGCGCACCGCACCGCCGAGCATCTGATAGACCGGCTCGCCGCGCAACTTGCCGAGCAGATCCCACAGCGCAAGGTCGACGCCCGAGATCGCGTTCACCACCAGGCCCTTGCGGCCGTAATATTGGGTCGAGAAGTACATCTGGTCCCAGATCTTCTCAACTTCGCGCGGGTCGCGGCCTTCGAGGAAGCGCGCGAGATGCTTCTCGACGATGAATGCCGCGGGCTCGCCGCCGGTGGTCACCGCGAAACCGATCGTGCCGTCCTCGGCCTCGATCTCGACGATCAGCGTGCCGAGCACGTTGATCCCGAAGCTCTGGCGCGACTGGCGATATTCGGGATAGCGCGCCATCGGGGTGGCGATGTGATCGTCGATCCAATGGCCTTCGCCCTGATCGTGATAGTCGGCGCCGCCGCCGCGGACGGTGAAGGCACGGACGTGCTTGATCTTCGAAAGGCCGGCTGCCGCCACGTCTTCTGATCCCCTTTGCGGCTTCTGTGCCACATCTGGGCGCAGGGCCTGATAATGTGAAAAATCGCGCGCATGACATACCATCATATGATACGTCGCACGGCTGTGCCTGATTGAATGGGTGTGGTGGTAGCCGAATGCTCCCGCCGCCTTGCACCCCTCCAGTGCTTTACTTTCTCACTTTATGGGATAGGATGTTACGAGATGAGACGCGACACGTCAAACGCTGAATCGGAACCGGCCGAGAAGAAAGCGGGCCCCAAGGTGCAGGGCAGCCAGACGCTGATCCGTGGGCTCGACATGCTCGACAAGGTGATCGACGGGCCGATCAAGCTCGCCGAGCTCTCGGCACGGATGAGCCTGACGCGCTCGACCACGCACCGCCTCGCCAATGCGCTGATCGACCGCGGCTTCCTCACCTATTTGCCGCGCGACGGCTATCAGCTCGGCCCCAAGCTGATCCAGCTCGGCTTCCTCGCGCAGAGCCAGGCCGACATCGTCCAGATCGCGCGCCCGCGCATGGAAGAGCTTGCCGCGGCTTCCGAGGACACGGTGCATCTCGGGCGGATGGACGGCGACCTCGCGCTGTACCTCGACAAGATCCCCGGCCGCCGCCGCGTCGAGATTTCGAGCCGGATCGGCGACCGCCAGCCGCTCACCTCGACCGGGCTCGGCAAGGCGCTGCTCGTCGACGGCAGCGAGGCCGAATGGACGCGGCTGTTCGACGCCGACCAGGCGCATGGCGCCCCGCGCGCCAATCGCGAGACATGGTTCGAACGGATGCGCGGCTATGCCGAGGCGGGCCATGCCTATGACCTCGAGGAGAATGAGGACCAGATACGCTGCGTCGCCGCCCCGGTGCGCGACGTCTCCGGAAAAATCGTCGCGGCGATCAGCGTGTCGAGCGCCGCGCAATATATGGACGACGAGCGGATGGCGACGCTGAGCTCGGAGGTTCGCGAGACCGCGCAGAAGATCAGCACCGATCTGGGCTGGAGCCCCGATGTACGGGCGCCGCGCCGATCGCGCAGATAGTTTTACCCGGGAGGCCCAAGTGAAGTTGTTGGAAGGCAAGACCGTGCTCGTCACGGGCGCATCGACGGGCATCGGCCGCGCGGCCGCTGTGGGCGCGGCCAGGGCCGGCGCCGATGTCGTGATCAACTATCACAGCCGGGACGACGAAGCTGCGGCATGCGTCGCCGAGATCGAGGCCGCC
>JASLBO010000578.1 GCA_030146605.1 Sphingomonas sp.
CACCTTGGTCTTCACCCGGCGCGCCTGGCGTTCGTGCGCCTTGGTCAGCAGCTCGGCGACGCGTTCGCGGGCGTCGGTGCGGTTGGCGTCCTGGGTCCGGAACTTGCGCGCGGTGATCACCAGCTCGCCGGCGCTGGTCAGCTTGCTCCCGGCCAAGGTCTTGAGCTGCTGATAGGCCCAGGGCTGGAGTCCGAGCGCGAAGACGTTGACGCGTAGCTGAACCGCAGTCGCGACCTTGTTGACGTTCTGCCCGCCCGGCCCCGAGGCGGCGAGGAATTTCTCCTCGACGATCGCCTCCTCGGGCAGCTCAGCCACGGCCGAAACCGATATTGCCGAAGCGCGCCGGCAACGGCGCTTCCGCCTCGATGTCAGGCTTTCCGTCGCGCGGAACTATCAGCGCGGCGGCATGGAGCATCACCGCGGGGCCGCCTTTGCCATAGACCGGATCGCCGAGGATCGGCAGGCCGAGCCCCTCGGCGGCGTGGACGCGGATCTGGTGCGTGCGGCCGGTCTCGGGGAAGAAAGCGAGCATCGCCTTGCCGCCGACGCGCTCGACGACCTCCCAGCGCGTGCGCGCGGACTTGCCGCCAGGGTCGCCGGTCATCCGCCAGCCGGTTTCCTCGGTCGAGACCTTGATCAGCGGCAAGTCGATCTCGCCGCTGTCGGCCTCGGGTTCGCCGTCGAGGATGGCAAGGTAGCGCTTGGTGACAATGCCCGCCTCGAACGCCTGGCCGAAGCGCTTGTGCGCCTTGGGATTGCGCGCGAGCAGCAGGCATCCGCTGGTGTCGCGGTCGAGCCGGTGGACGGGCAAGGGCAGCCGCTGGAAGCCGAAGGTGAGCTGGCCGAGCATGTCCTCGAGGCTCTCGGAGCGGTCGCGAGGGCGATCGACCGGCAAGCCCGCGGGCTTGTCTATCACGATCGCTTCGCCGTCTATGAAGAGTACGCGGTCCTTGAACATGCGGCTGCATATAGACCAGTCCGCCCAAACGGAAAGCGGCGGCCGGGCTTTCGCCTGGCCGCCGCTCCGTCGAGACCGCGTGGGAATGGGGCTTTACGCGGTCTCGGTCTCGCGGGCGGGGGAGGGCGCCGCGATCTTGTTGGCCAGTTCGGCGATGCGGCGACCCTGGTAGCGCGCGCCGTCGAGCTCCACGGCGCTCGGCAGGCGGCTGCCGTCGCCGTCAGCGATCGTGGTTGCGCCGTAGGGCGAACCGCCCTTGACCTCGTCGACGCCCATCTGGCCCTGGAAGCCGTAGTCGAGACCGACGATGGTCAGGCCGAAATGGAGCAAATTGGTGATGATGGAGAACAGCGTCGCTTCCTGACCGCCATGCTGCGACGCCGTTGATGTGAAGGCGCCGCCGACCTTGCCGTTGAGCGTGCCCTGGAACCAGACGCCGCCGGCGCGATCCCAGAAGCTCGCCATCTGGCTCGACATCCGACCGTAGCGAGTCGGCGCGCCGACGATGATGCCGTCGTAATTGGCGAGTTCGTTGACGTCTTCGAGCACCGGGTGGCTGTCATCGGCGACGAACCCCGCGGCAGCCGCGACTTCGGCGGGCGCGGTCTCGGGGACGCGGCGGACATGGACTTCGGCGCCGGCGCTACGTGCGCCTTCGGCGACGGCGTCGGCCATTTTGGCGAGGTGGCCGTAGGACGAATAATAGAGGACGAGGATCTTGGACATGGCGGCTTCCTTCTTGTTCCCCTCCCGCAAACGGGAGGGGCTAGGGGAGGGTGTGACGGGGAGGTTGGCGTGACTCATGCACGTCAGGCCCTCCCCCGACCCCTCCCGCAAGCGGGAGGGGAGTGTCGTTATTCGGCGTCGACGAGGACGATCTCGGCGTCTTCGAGCGCCTTGATCGTGACGGTCTGGCCGCCCGAGAGCGCCGCGCCGTCGCGTGCCTCGAAGCGCTGGCCGTCGATCTCGACTGCGCCCGCGGCGAGGACGAGATAGGCATGGCGCCCGTCGTCGACGCTGTGGTCGACGCTTTCACCGGCCTTGAGCGTCGCGCCAAGGACCCGGGCATCGGCGCGGATCGGCAGTGCTTCGTCGTCGCCGTCGAACCCCGAGGCGAGGGTCACGAACTTCCCCGAACGATCGCTCTTGGGGAAGGGCTTGGCGCCCCAGCTCGGCTGGCCGCCGGTCTCGCGCGGCAGGATCCAGATCTGGAAGATCCGGCTGGTTTCCGGCTCGAGATTATATTCGGCATGCTGGACGCCGGTCCCGGCACTCATCACCTGGACGTCGCCCGCGCCGGTGCGGCCCTTGTTGCCCATCGAATCCTGATGGGTGATCGCGCCCTGGCGGACATAGGTGATGATCTCCATGTCCTTGTGCGGATGCGCCGGGAAGCCGGAATTGGCGGCGATCTCGTCGTCGTTCCAGACGCGGATCGCGCCCCAGCCCATCCGGGCAGGGTCGTAGTAATTGGCGAAGCTGAAATGGTGCTTCGCATTGAGCCAGCCATGGTCGGCATGGCCGAGGCTTTCGAAGGAGCGTTTCTCGATCATCGCTGATCTCCCTTGGTGTTGGTGCCAAGATAGGGAGCGAGATCATGCGGTAAATGGAAACGTTGGAAACTGATTGTTTCTGGGATATACTTCAATCCTCCCCCGCTTCGCGAGGGAGGATTGAA
>JASLBO010000565.1 GCA_030146605.1 Sphingomonas sp.
CCCAGCTGCGCGAACAGCGCCTCCATCGCGACATAGGGGTGCACGGTCGGGCCGTGATTGCGATATTCGGGGAGCACCGCAGGAAAATTCCAGACGCGCTCGCGGGACCATTCCAGCCATTCGTCGTGCGCGGGCGTCGGGCCTTGATAGGGCGCCCGGAGCAAAGCGGGGATCAAGTCGGCGAGGTCGGCGATGACGGGCATATCGGGTACCACCGTCGGCTTGCGCAGCTCGACGGGATCGATATCGACCCAGATCTTGTACGCCGCGCGCGCGAAGGTCTTCCAGTTATAGCTGACCTGCCGGATGTTGAGCCGGCTGCCGAGGACCAGCAGCAGATCGGCGCTCTGCGTCACCATGTTGCCGCCGCGGTCACCCACGCTGCCCGGCCGACCCGCATAGAGCGGATGCGCGTTCCACAGCACGTCGTGCGCGTTCCAGCCGGTGACCACGGGCACGCCCAGCTTCTCGATCAGGCGCAGGAAGTCGGCATGCGCGCCGCTCAGCCGTACGCCGCTCCCGGCGAACACCACCGGGCGCTCGGCGGCGCGTAGCTTGCCGAGAATGGCGGTGGCAGCAGCGTCGAGATCGGTCGCCTTCCATGGCTCGTCCAGCTCGGCCGGATCGAACCCGGCCAACTGTTCGGGATCGATCTTCGCGGCCTGCACGTCGAGCGGGATGTCGAGCCAGACCGGGCCAGGCCGGCCCGAGGTCGCGAGATACAGCGCCTTTTCGAGATGATAACGGATGCTCAGCGGATCGGTGACCATCGTCACATATTTGGTGATCGGCCGGACGAGTTCCTCGATATCGAGTTCCTGATCGCCGAACTGGCGCAGCGGCAGGCCGGTGGCGCGCACGGTGGTCTCGGTCTTCACCTGGCCCGAGATCACCAGCATGCCGATCGAATCGACATAAGCGCCGTAGACGCCGGTGATCGCGTTGGTGCCACCGGGACCCGAGGTCACGTTGACCACCGCGAGCCGGTTGGTCAGCCGGTAATAGGCCTCCGCCGCCATCGACAGCGCCTGCTCGTGATGCGTGAAGGTGGTGGCGAGTTTCGGGTGCGTCCCCAGTGCGTGGTTGAGGTGCATCGCGCCGCCGCCGGTGATCATGAAGACATGGTCGATGCCGTGCGCGGCGATCCGGTCGGCCACCCAGTCGGCGAGCTTTACGAGAGTCATGGTTTCCATCCGTTGGAGAGCGCGGTGCGGCGGATCGCGTCGTCGAGGCCGATCGTCGCTGCGACGCCGAGCTCGGCGCGGATGCGCGCGGTAGAGGGTACGTAGCGGCCGGGGTTCCAGCCGGGATCGGGCTTGCCGAGAATCTCGACCCCGGGGCCGCCGAGCAGTGCCGCCGTCCGCCGGGCAAGCTCGGCGATCGACACCGCCTCTTCCGATCCCATGTTGCAGACCATGCCCGGCTTCCCCGTGATCAGCAGCGTCCACAGCCAGACCGCGAGATCCGCGGCATAGAGGTACGAACGCACCGCCTCGCCCGACCCAGTGACGCGGATCGTCCGGCCCGCAATCGCGTCGCGGATGAAGTTGCCCGCCGCGAAGTGCGTGTCGAGCGAGAGCAGGGGACCGAGCAACGCGAAGATGCGCGCGTTGACCACGTCGACGCCGAATTGCTTCGTGTAGATCGCACACAGCATCTCCGCCGCGCGCTTGCCTTCGCCGTAAGCCGACAGCGGGTCGCACGGATCGGGGCCGCCGTGCCAGTCCTCAGCGACGTGCGTCACCTGCTGCGGCTGCGCGCCATAGACTGCGCCCGAGCTGAGAAACAGGAAGCGCGCCTTGCTCGCCGTCGCCAGATCGAGCGCGTTGCGGGTGCCCTGCACGATCGTGTCGAACATCCGCCGCGGGTCGTTCGCATTGAGCGCGGCGCTGGCGTCGGTGGCGGCGTGGATGACGTGGGTATAGTCGCCGGTCCGCGCAGTGAAGCTGGTCACATCGCCCGCGACGAGCCGAAAGCGCGCGGCGAGATGCGGCGCCCGCGCCGCGAAGCCCTTGGGATCGCGGCTGAGCAGCGTCACCTCGGCATCGACGCCCGAATGCGCGAGCGCCTCGAGCATCCACCGGCCGATGAACCCGGTGCCGCCGGTCATGAAGATCCGCGCGCCCGAGAGCCGCGGCCACAGTGAGGCGAGCGCCTTGTCGATCGCCGCCATATCCTGTTCGAAGATCATGCTGGCGCCAGCCCCAGCGTCGGACGGTGTGTGCGGTGTGCGCGGACCACTCGAACGATGCTGTCGAGCGCGAGTGCCCAGAGGATCAGCGCGACCAGCCCCGGCCGCACGAAATGCCCGACCGCCAGCCCGAAATTGGGGGTCACCGGCTTGCCGCTCAGCCAGCTGTTGGTCGAAAGCTCGAGCACGGTCGAGAGCGGCCAATCGGTGACGAGGCACAGCAGATACGCGCAGACGATCGCGACGATCGGGCCGACGCCCTTCCACGGTTCGAGCAGCACGAGGAAGAGCAGGAAGGTCTGGGTGTATCCCCCCGGCGACTGGGTCACCAGATAGGCGGCGAGCAGGAGGATCGACACGCGGTGGAGCGGCAGCGCCTTGGGCTGGAGCCACGCCCCGGCCAGCGCCACCAGCGCGACGGCCTGGCTCGCGCGGATCACGATCGGCACGACGAACTCGATCGTCTCGACGGTGCGCGACGGCACGAATTGCAGCACCGGGATCTGCGAATTGCGGATCATCAGGAATGGCGCATAACTTGTTGAATAATGGAGCTCATTCCACACTTGCCCGCTCTGGAAGACGACCCAGTTGGCAGTGTTCGTGACCAATTCGATCGGTGTGCCGGCGCCGGTGATCGCGAGGGTGACGAGGTAGGCGATGATCGTCATGATCGCCGACAGCTCGAGCGACCGCCAGTCGCGCTTCACCACGTGTGCGAGCACGGGGAGCAGCAGGTAGGGCTTGAAGTTGATCGTCGCCGCGGTCGCCAGCCAGCGCCCCGGCCCGCGCGGCACCAGCGGGCCATGAGCGATCGCGAAGCAGGCGAAGGCGACGAGGATCAGGTTGCCGCGCTCGAGCGTGAACAGCAAAGGCAGGCCCAGCCCGAAGGCGATCGTCCGCATCGGCGCGGTGCGCGGATCGGCGCGGCGGAAACTCAGCCAGGCGAGCGCCACGTCGAGCAGGTAGAATGCGAGGATCACGCCTTTGCCGAGCCAGTCGCAGTCGCGCGCGTGGAAGGGGGACTGGAGATAGCAGCCCGGCACGCTGAACAGGTCGAGGAACACGAACGACAAGGGCGGATAGATGCTGCGCCAGACATCGTAGGCGCCGGGCCGGTTCGCCCAATAGGCGGTGTTGAACCAGTCCATGAACGTGTCGTTGGTGTCGAACACGAAGGGCTGCGGCAGATAGCCCGTCTCGCGGAACGCCAGAGCGGTGGCGATCACGCTCGCCACCACCGCGAGCGCGAGCAGCAGCTCGGGCAGCAGGCGCAGGCGTGCCCTCACGGCCGCCGGATCAGGGTACGCGCGGCAGGGCGGGCGCGTTCGGCAGGGAAATTGACGCGCTCCTCCTCGATCACCAGCGGCACGTTGCGGCTGCGCTCGGCGAGCACGCGGACCTGTTCGCCGATCAGGCCGAGGAACAGCAGCAGCACCGCGAACATGCCGAAAGCGATCGCGAAACCGATCAGCGCCAGGATCGGCCCATCGAGCAACCCGGCGACGATCACGCCGAGCCCCGTCAACCCGGCGATTCCGGCGGCGACCAACGCCAGCACGATGGGCAAGCGGAGCAGCGACCTGGCCGATCCGGCAAGCGCCGAGAGCGCGAACGAGGCGAGCGCGCCGAAGCCGTTCTTGCTCGTCCCGGCGGCGCGCTCGGGCCGGTCGACCGGCACCACCGCCAGCCGGAAGCCGCTTTCTACCAGCATCCCGCGAAAGAACGGCTCGGGCTCGTTCCACGCCGCCAGCGTGTCCACCACTTCGCGGTCGAACAGCCCGAAGCCGGTCGCGCCGGGGACCACCGGAGTGTCGCCGAACGTCCGCAGGAAGGCATAGCCGAGCCGGCGTATGGCGCCGAGCAGCGGCGATGTCCGCTCCGACCGCCGTTGCGCGAGCACGACCTGCGCGCCGGCCCGCCATTGGCGGACGAACTCGCCAATCGCCGCGGGTGGGTCCTGAAAGTCGGCGCACATGCCGATCACCGCCGCGCCTTCGGCCTGGTAGATGCCATAGGTCGGCGAGCGCATCTGGCCGTAGTTGCGATTGTTGAAGATCGCCCGGATGCGCGGGTCCTCCGCGCACAGCGCGCGCATCACCTCCCGGGTCTGGTCGGTCGATTTATTGTCGATCAGCAATATCTCGTGCGAGCCTACATGCTGGGCCGCCTCGGCGGTCACCGCGGTGCAGATCGCGCGGACATTCTCTTCCTCGTTGAAACACGGGATGACGATCGACAGCTCGGGAGTCATTGCACCGCGTCCTTGCGGCCGAAGCGCAGATCGATGCCGGTCGCGGGGGCGTAGATCTCGGTGAACAGGGCAAGCGCGATCAGCAGCGCCAGCAGCGCCACCGCGGGAATGTTGTATTTGCGGTCGGAATCGAGCCGCGGTGCCTCGATCAGCTGGACGTCGGAGGCGGTTTCCGCCGCAAGCGTCTCCACAGCGACTTCTTCCGACGACCGCGCATAAACCTCGTACAGCGCCTGTGCGAAGCGATAGTCGCGATAGAGGTTGAGATACTCGCCCGACACTTCGGACAGGCCGGCGACGTTGGGGCCTGCGACGCCCGCGCTCGGGCTCGCGGTTTTGGCGATCTGTTCGCGCAGCGAGGCGACTTCGGACTGCACTGCCTGAAGCTGCGGATTCTCCTCGCCCTGGAAGCGCAGGAGTGTCTGCAG